>NZ_VMKV01000082.1:0-7972 GCF_013276335.1 Streptococcus sp. 2100
AAAAGAACTTACGTGAACAAGGACACTTAGAGAGGAAAAAGCGAGTCGTCAAAAACCGAAAGATTCCTTTAGAGGAATTGAAATCCTTTGTAGAGGCTTATCCAGATGCTTTTTTACGGGAAATTGCGGCACATTTTGATTGTGCTGTCCCTTCAGTATGGGCAGCTTTAAAGCAGATGAAGGTCACTTCAAAAAAAGATGACGAGCTTTAAGGAACAAGACCCAGAGAAAGTCGCTGAGTTTCTTGATATTTTGGATAACCTAAACGATTTACCAATCGTATATATTGATGAAACAGGAATCGACCGTTACCTCTATCGTCCTTATGCAGGGACTCCTAGAGGGGAGAAAGTCTATGAAAAGATTAGCGGACGTCGTTTTGAGCGAACTTCAATTGTTGCAGGACAAGTAGACAGAGAGTTTATAGCTCCCATGATTTACAAGAACAGCAGGACAAGCGATTTCTTTGTGGAGTGGTTCAAAACGCAACTCCTGCCTGTTTTGAAGACACCTCATGTTATTGTCATGGACAATGCTAGTTTTGATCCCAAGAACATTTTGGATGAACTCTGCATCCAAGATAAACACTTTTTCTTACCTCTACCACCTTATTCACCAGATTTGAATCCTATTGAGCAAGCATGGGCTATCTTGAAAAAGAAAGTAACAGATTTATTAAGGGAAGTCTCAACTATTTTTGAATGTTTGGAACGCTTTTTTTAAAACTAAATGATTATATAATTGAAATAAGAAGAAAATCATTATCAGAAAATTATAGGAGGTAGTAAAATTGACTTGCTTAATCAGTGTTATTTTATTACATCAAGGAGATAAAAATAGTTTATTAGAGTCTTTATTAATAGTTGATAGACAAACATTTAAAGATATAGAAGTTATTATTGTAAAGCCAATATAGAACACCTTTTGTTGGTTTATTTATTCTTCCTGATGATTATTATAAACTTACAAAGGATTTTCGGTACTATATGGAACAAGAACTTGTTTTCGAAGAGGAACTTGTTTCACCGAGCTGGACCCATGAAGTTTATCCTTTGGGGCACTTAGGGGATATAGATATTCATTTTCTACATTATTCTAGTATTGAAGAAGCACGGACTAAGTGGGAAAAAAGAAAAAACGCATAAATTGGGATAATCTATATTTTAAATTTGATAATAAAGATTCAGCTAGTGAAGAAATTTTAAATAAGATGGATAATCTTCCTTATTCTAATAAATTAATTTTAGTCAATCGTCCATATAAAAATTTGAAAAGTCAATGTGTTATTCCAGGTCAGGAACATCTTCCAGAACTGGCTATTATGTCTGATCCATTAAATACTTTTGATATCATGGCTTGGTTAAAAAAAGGTGGCAATGCTCTTTAAGTGCAAGTTATTGCGCTGTAGCATATAAATCTATTCCCTACATATTTTTTAAATGTTCTACGAGTTAATTTGAAATGTTTAGCTTGTGGTATAATAGATTCATGGATAAAAAATATGAAAAAATCTCCCAAGATTTGGGAGTGACTTTAAAGCAAATCGATACTGTTCTAAGTTTGACAGCAGAAGGGGCGACAATCCCCTTTATCGCGCGTTATCGCAAGGACATGACTGGTAGTCTGGATGAGGTGGCGATTAAGGCCATTATCGACTTGGATAAAAGTCTGACCAATCTCAATGACCGCAAGGAAGCTGTTTTAGCTAAGATTCAAGAACAAGGCAAGTTGACCAAGGAGTTGGAAGAAGCTATCTTAGCTGCCGAAAAATTAGCAGACGTTGAAGAACTCTACCTACCTTACAAGGAAAAGCGTCGAACCAAGGCAACCATTGCTCGTGAAGCTGGACTCTTCCCACTTGCTCGCCTGATTTTGCAGAATGTAACTGACTTAGAGAAAGAGGCTGAAAAGTTCATCTGTGAAGGATTTGTGACTGGGAAAGACGCCTTGGCTGGTGCAGTTGATATCTTAGTCGAAGCCTTATCGGAAGATGTGACACTGCGCGCCATGACTTATCAGGAGGTGCTGAGATACTCTAAACTTACTTCGCAAGTCAAGGATGAAAGTCCTGATGAAAAGCAGGTTTTTCAGATTTATTATGATTTTTCAGAGACAGTTGGAAATATGCAGGGCTATCGTACATTGGCCCTCAATCGTGGGGAGAAGCTAGGTGTCTTGAAGGTCGGTTTCGAACATGCGACAGACCGTATTCTAGCTTTCTTTGCTGCTCGTTTCAAGGTGAAAAATGCCTATATAGATGAAGTTGTTCAGCAATCGGTTAAGAAAAAAGTCTTACCTGCTATCGAGCGCCGTATTCGGACAGAATTGACTGAAAAAGCGGAAGAAGGGGCTATCCAACTCTTTTCGGACAACCTACGCAATCTCCTCTTGGTTGCTCCACTGAAAGAGCGCGTGGTTCTTGGATTTGACCCTGCCTTTCGTACAGGTGCCAAGCTAGCTGTCGTGGATGCAACAGGAAAAATGCTGACAACACAGGTCATTTATCCTGTTAAACCAGCATCAGCTCGTCAAATCGAAGAAGCCAAGAAAGATCTGGCAGATTTGATTGGTCAATATGGCGTGGAAATTATTGCCATCGGAAATGGTACTGCTAGTCGTGAAAGTGAAGCCTTTGTGGCGGAAGTTCTGAAAGATTTTCCTGAGGTTAGTTATGTCATCGTAAATGAAAGTGGTGCTTCTGTCTATTCTGCCAGTGAACTTGCTCGTCAGGAGTTTCCAGATTTGACCGTTGAAAAACGCTCTGCCATTTCTATCGCCCGTCGTTTGCAGGACCCCCTTGCTGAATTGGTTAAAATCGATCCTAAGTCAATTGGTGTCGGTCAATACCAACACGATGTCAGTCAGAAGAAACTATCTGAGAGTCTGGACTTTGTTGTCGATACAGTGGTTAACCAAGTTGGTGTCAATGTCAATACAGCTAGCCCAGCTCTTCTTTCACACGTAGCTGGACTCAACAAAACTATCTCTGAAAATATTGTCAAATACCGCGAGGAAGAAGGAAAAATCACTTCACGCGCCCAAATCAAGAAAGTTCCTCGTCTGGGAGCCAAGGCCTTTGAGCAGGCTGCTGGTTTCCTTCGTATCCCTGAAAGTAGCAATATCCTTGATAATACAGGAGTTCACCCAGAGAATTACACTGCAGTTAAGGAACTCTTCAAACGTTTAGATATTAAAGACCTAAACGAAGAAGCCCAAAGCAAACTCAAGTCCCTTTCAGTCAAGGAAATGGCTCAAGAGCTAGACCTCGGTCCAGAAACCCTTAAAGATATCATTGCAGATCTTCTCAAACCAGGTCGAGATTTCCGTGATTCCTTTGACGCACCTGTGCTTCGCCAAGATGTCCTAGATATCAAAGACCTAGTGGTAGGTCAGAAGCTAGAAGGTGTTGTGCGTAACGTTGTTGACTTCGGTGCCTTCGTTGATATCGGGATTCACGAGGACGGCTTGATTCATATTTCTCATATGAGTCGCAAGTTTATCAAACACCCTAGTCAAGTGGTGTCAGTTGGAGATTTGGTGACCGTTTGGGTCAAGAAAATTGATACTGAACGTGAAAAAGTTAATCTGTCGCTCCTCGCTCCAAATGAAACTGACTGATTATGTCAAGCAGGTTTCACTAGAAGACTTCGGGAGAGCTTTTATCCATCATGTCCAGTGGAATAGGCGTCTACGTTCGACAGGTGGGCGATTTTTCCCCAAAGATGGGCATCTGGATTTTAATCCCAAGGTTTATCAGAAACTGGGTATGGAGGTTTTTAGGAAAATTGTCCGACATGAACTCTGTCATTATCACCTCTATTTTCAAGGGAAGGGATATCAACACAAGGATCGAGATTTTAAGGAACTTTTGAAAGCGGTGGATGGATTACGCTTTGTGCCCTCCTTGACAAATAGCCACTCTAAACCACTCAAACTTTATCGTTGTCAATCCTGCCAGCAAAGTTATCATCGCAAGCGAAGGATTGATACCAAATGCTATCGCTGTGGACTTTGTCGAGGTAAATTGCTTCTGATAAATCAGCCTGAGGACTGATGAAAGCCGAGCCTACCCGTGATATACTATGTCTAACCTAACAGAAAGAGGAAATATCATGAACAGTAAATTTTATAAAATGAGACGAAATCGCATGATTTCAGGAGTTCTGGCGGGTCTGTCAGACAAGTGGAACTTTGATGTTACCCTGGTTCGTTTTCTATTTGCTATTTTTACAGTCGCAAACTTTGGACTTGGCGTGATTATCTATATCATCCTAGCTTCTATCATGCCAACCAAGGAAGAAATCGAAGCAGAAATGTACGGAACAGGCCCACGCAAACGCAAAGAAGCCCAAGCTATTGACGACAATGAAGGCTGGTTTTGGTGAGGTTTAACAAAAGATTTGGAATAAGCAAAAAGCTTTAAATCAATAGTCTAAACTGCTTGATTTAAAGCTTTTTTACTTTTAATAAGATTTTCTCAGCCTCATATACAAATTAAAAATATTATTTTAAACTCAGTTTTTTAATCTGTTTTTTCTTGCTGAGACAATACATTTTTTGAAAAATGGTGGATGCTGATAACAACTGATAGCCAGCAAATAGCATAAGCAGTAGCTGTAAATTCTGTACCGATAAAGTATGTTTTTTCAACTAAGAGCTGACCGATGAATGGAGAGAGGAGATAGAGAAGTCCGATGAGTATATGTTCTTTGTGTTTCATTAAAGCGCACCTTCTTTCCTTATAGGTTGATCGACTTGCAAGTGTTAAATTTAATGGTATGTTATCTAGGTAAGCTTACTCAAATGTTAGTTTCCGCTTCCTCCTTTCCAAAGTAAGCCTTTTCACACTTATATTTTACAATTTTAAAAATAGGAAATCAAATCATTTTCTAAGTAATTTTGCTTACATTTCCCCCAATCTTACAAAAATGTAAGATTAAAGTCTCTTTTGTAAGGTTAGGTTATGGCAAGCGGTCTTTTTTTGATGTAAACTAGACTCATAAAGAAAAAGGAGTAAGAACATGAAAAAATTATTTCAAGAAAAATTTTCAAAACAACCAAGCCACAAAGAAATCGAGCGCGTTCAGCTGGGATGCGCTATGATGCAAGCAACATTTCATTTGATGGGATATTAAGAAAGGAGATTCTCATGACACTTTTAGATGTAAAACACGTTCAAAAAATTTATAAAACTCGTTTTCAGGGCAACCAAGTAGAGGCCCTCAAGGATATTCACTTTACCGTAGAAAAGGGAGACTACGTTGCTATCATGGGTGAGTCTGGTTCTGGTAAATCAACTTTGCTCAATATTCTAGCTATGCTGGATAAACCAACTCGTGGCCAGGTTTACTTGAATGGAACTGACACCGCAACCATTAAAAATTCACAGGCTTCTAGCTTCCGTCGTGAAAAATTAGGCTTTGTCTTCCAAGACTTTAACTTGCTAGATACTCTTTCTGTTAAGGACAATATCTTGCTTCCGCTTGTCTTGTCAAGAAGACCTATTACGGAGATGATGAAGAAATTGGTGGTGACAGCTGAGAATCTAGGTATCAACCAATTGCAAGAGAAGTACCCTTACGAGATTTCTGGTGGTCAGAAACAGCGTGTAGCAGTAGCACGCGCCATCATCACAGAACCTGAAATTCTCCTTGCGGATGAGCCAACAGGTGCCCTTGATTCCAAGTCCTCTGCAGCTCTTCTTGATGTTTTTGATGAAATCAATGAGCGCGGCCAAACCATTCTCATGGTAACCCACTCAACAGCAGCAGCTAGCAGAGCTAAACGTGTACTCTTTATCAAGGACGGCATTCTTTACAATCAAATCTACCGTGGAGAGAAGACAGAGCGTCAGATGTTCCAAGAAATCTCTGATACCTTGACTGTCATGGCAAGCGAGGTGAATTAGTATGTTTCGATTAACTAATAAGTTAGCGGTATCGAACTTGATTAAAAACCGCAAGCTCTACTATCCTTTTGCGCTGGCTGTTCTCTTGGCAGTCACTGTCACCTATCTCTTTTACTCTCTAACCTTCAATCCCAAGATTGCTGAAATCCGTGGAGGAACCACCATTCAAGCAACACTTGGATTTGGTATGTTTGTCGTTACCCTTGCGTCAGCCATTATCGTCCTCTATGCCAATAGTTTTGTCATGAAAAACCGTTCCAAGGAACTAGGAATTTATGGCATGTTGGGCTTGGAGAAGCGTCATCTTATCAGTATGACCTTTAAGGAGTTAGTGGTATTTGGGATTCTAACTGTTGGAGCGGGTATCGGTATTGGAGCCTTGTTTGACAAGTTGATTTTCGCTTTCTTGCTCAAACTGATGAAATTGAAGGTTGAGCTGGTCGCTACCTTCCAAATGAATGTTGTCATTGCAGTACTTGTTGTCTTTGGATTGATTTTCCTAGGGCTCATGTTCCTGAATGCCCTTCGAATCGCCCGTATGAATGCCCTCCAGCTCTCGCGTGAGAAAGCAAGCGGAGAGAAAAGAGGTCGTTTCCTACCTCTCCAAACTATTCTTGGTTCCATAAGTTTAGGGATTGGCTATTATCTTGCCCTTACGGTAACCGATCCTCTTACAGCCCTAACAACTTTCTTCCTAGCTGTTTTGCTGGTTATTTTTGGTACTTATCTATTGTTTAATGCAGGGATTACAGTCTTCCTACAAATCTTAAAGAAAAACAAGAAATACTATTACCAACCTAATAACCTCATCTCTGTTTCCAACTTGATTTTCCGTATGAAGAAAAATGCGGTTGGACTAGCAACCATCGCTATTTTGTCAACAATGGTTTTGGTAACCATGTCAGCAGCGACTAGTATTTTCAATGCCTCAGAATCCTTTAAAAAAGTGATGAATCCGCATGACTTTGGCATTACTGGAAAAAATGTTGAAAAAGAAGATTTGGACAAACTCTTGAGCCAGTTTGCAAGTGACAAAGGTTATAGTGTCAAAGAGAAAGAAGTGCTTCGTTACAGTAACTTTGGTATTGCAAATCAAGAAGGAACCAAGTTAACTATTTTTGAAAAAGGACAAAACCGTGTCCAACCAAAAACAGTTTTCATGGTATTTGACCAAAAAGATTATGAAAATATGACTGGTCAAAAACTGTCTCTATCAGGAAATGAGGTTGGTCTCTTTGCCAAAAATGACGGACTGAAAGGACAGAAAGCTCTAACTCTAAATGATCATCAATTTTCTGTCAAAGAAGAATTTAATAAAGATTTCATTGTGAACCATGTTCCAAATCAGTTTAATATCTTGACTACTGATTACAATTACCTTGTTGTTCCTGATTTACAAGCCTTTTTGGATCAATTCCCAGATTCGGCTATCTATAATCAGTTTTACGGTGGTATGAATGTAATAAATGTCAGTGAAGAAGAACAACTCAAGGTCGCTGAGGAGTATGAAAAATACCTCAATCAATTTAATGCTCAATTAGACACAGAAGGTAGCTATGTTTATGGTAGCAATCTAGCAGATGCTAGTTCTCAGATGAGTGCCCTCTTTGGTGGTGTCTTCTTTATCGGTATTTTCCTATCCATTATCTTTATGGTCGGAACCGTTCTGGTCATCTATTACAAACAAATTTCTGAAGGCTATGAAGACCGTGAACGCTTTATTATCTTGCAGAAAGTCGGTTTAGATCAAAAGCAAATCAAGCAAACCATCAACAAACAGGTTTTAACTGTTTTCTTCCTTCCTTTGCTTTTTGCCTTCATACATCTAGCCTTTGCCTACCATATGCTTAGTCTGATTTTAAAAGTGATTGGTGTAATAGATACGAATATGATGTTGATTGTGACCTTGTCTATCTGCGCTATCTTCCTCATCGCCTATGTGCTGATTTTCATGATTACTTCAAGAAGTTATCGCAAGATTGTCCAAATGTAAAAAAAGATACCTCGACTTGAAAATCGAGGTATTTCTTGTATTTTATACTCAATAAAAATCAAAAAGCAAAC
>NZ_VMKV01000083.1:0-8307 GCF_013276335.1 Streptococcus sp. 2100
ACGAAGTCAGTAACCATACATACGGTAAGGCGACGCTGACGTGGTTTGAAGAGATTTTCGAAGAGTATAAATACCTACTCTATTTTCTATTATAATCTCTTACTGGCCTTTTGTCTGTAAGCAACTGACCACTCGATAAAACAAAGAGAGCCTATCGCTCTCTCTGCTTGCATTTCACTCTCTATAGAATGAAAATTATTTAGCTGCTTTTGAAAATGTTACAACGTAGTTATAATCTTTCCCATTAGCTTGATAGACATAGTCCTCTTTTAAAGTATAGCCACGTTTGCCCAACTCTTCTTTCTTAGCATCAACTTGGTTCTTGACTGCCACTTTTACTTCATCATCTGTTGAACCTTCCGCGATTTCAAGAGGAGTTCCATTGATATCTCCTAGAAAACCTGCAATATCTTTCATTTTATCAAAGTTATAAAAAACATTGACTTTGACCTTTTGAGGAGCTGGTGTTACAACTTCTTCAGCTTCTACTGTTGTTCCTGCGTCTTTTGGAGCTAGTGTTTCTTCTGTTCCTACTTCTACAGATGGTTGTGTGTCTGTTGACTCACTTTCAGAGGTAACTGATGCTTCTTTTGACTCTGACGATTCTTCTGATGTGGCATTTGTTGTTCCATCTTGTGTCTCAGAATTATTTTCTTGTGAATTTACTAAGTTAGAATCAGACGAAGTCGCTTCTCCAGTTTCTTCTGTGGTGGTCAATACTTTTTCTGAGTCTGATGATGGAGCTACAGATGTTTTTCCTGTTTCTGCCATATCCGTAGCTGATGTGTTTTCAGCTGGTTCTACTTGGCTTTTCTCTGTGCTTTCCGTAGATTCTACAGTCTTTGCTTCCTCTGTTGCTCCGTTACCGTGCGATGTTACATCTCTTGTTTCTGAAGACGCTTCCTGTGAATTAACATCTTTACTGTTTGTCTCTTCTATCAGATGTGTTTTCGACAATATCAGCTTTTGTTTTAAATGAGGAAAGTTGAGATTCTGTCACCTCTGCTTCTTGAATTGCTGGCCCATACTGTCCAACTAAAGCCTCCGAGTCGACCTTATCTCCTAAAATTTGTGCAACAGTAATCCAGTGATGTTCATGACGAGGGTTATTAAATGCACCAAGACCTGTATAAGTATATAGAGGATTTATCAATGATTTATAATGACCAGTTTGACCTGCAACTGTCTCACCCTTTGATTTTTTAATATAATCGGCTTTTTCTGAGTACCATTGCTTAATCGCCTCTGCAAATCCTTTATAATTCCACGCCAAGTTTTCTCCAAATGTTCTAGTACCAGTCGGAAAAGCTGTCCAAATATTTTTGTCAGAGAGACGAGCATGGGCATTCGTAATAGAAGACTCAGCAGCTCTCATAAGAGCCGTTTTTTCCAGTTGTGTTGACCACTTAATCGGAACATACTTATCTACTAATTTCTCCTCAAAAGCCTCTTTACGAATCTTATTAAGAGAATCTAAGATAGCTTGTTGATCTGGTGTTAAAAATTCTCCTTTGATTCCCACCAAAACATTGCCAGCAGATGCTTGACTCACTTCCGATTTAAATACAGTCTGCACCTCCTTTTGTGGTACAGCCGGCACTTCCCCTTTCGGTGTTACTGGATCTTCCGTGGTTGGTCTTGTAGCTACCGGTGCTTCTGATTTTGGTGCTGGAGACGCTGGTGCTTCTGATTTTGGCGCTGGCGCTGCTGGTGCTTCTGCTCTTGGTTCTGATACCATTGGCTCTTCTGCTTTTGGCGCTGGGGTCGCTGGTGCTTCTGCTTTTGGTTCTGATACCGTTGGCTCTTCTACTTTCGGTGCTGGAGATACGGGTGCTTCTGCTTTTGGTTCTGATACCGTTGGCTCATCCGCTTTCGGTGCTGGGGTCGCTGGCTCTTCTACTTCTGGTGCCAGTGTTGCTGGTTCTTCCGCTTTTGGCGCCGGTGACACTGGTTCTTCCACTTTTGGTGCTGGGGTCGCTGGTTCTTCCGATTTTGGTTCTGATACCATTGGCTCTTCCACTTTCGGTGCTGGCGCTTCAGAACTTGGATTTGAAACTACAGGTTGATTTGTTGTCCCTATATTTGAAAGGGCCTTGTCTACTACTGGACTTGATTCAGTTGAGTTCCCTGATTCAGTTGAGTTCCCTGATTCAATTGTAGTATCTGCAGATGGAGCATGTAAAGTTTCTGATCTTGTTTCGGCTTTTGGCGCAACTGAGACTGAGGTTTCTGATCTTGTTTCGGCTTTTGGCGCAACTGAGACTGAGGTTTCTGATTTCGATGCCGGCAATACTGACTCTTCAGCTTTCTCTGCTGACGCCGCTGGGATTTCCACAGCTACTGGTGTCGTTTGTTTAACAGTAGTCCTTTGTTCACCAGTTACAGTATCTGTTTTTGTTTCAACTTCATAACTTTGACGACTACCAGAATTATCAATCGACACTCGCTGTCTTTTTACTTCTGTATTTCCATCTTTTAGAAAAGCCTCTTCGCTAAAATACAATTTATTATTAGCAAAAATCAAATCTCTATTTGCAATACGATTTATCTCAACCAAACTATCAACAGATAGCCCCGTTGCCCCACTAATAGCACTCAGTGTATCTCCCCACTTAATTGTGTAGTGTGATAAATTGTCTATATTTAGAATATCAGCTTTCACTTCCTCAACTGTTCTGGCTACCCAAACACCATCTTGTTCACTGGCTGATACAGTTGGAGCTAAAAAGCCTAGCCCCAGTAGAATCACACCTGTCGCAACAATTGCACCCGTTCTTAATTTTCTAAAACCACGGAGGGATAAGCTTCCTCTAACATTTGTTTGTCTCATAATATTTATTTTTCCTCACTATTCTATATTTTCCAAGGTAGACCCTGCCTAGGTCTACTAGCCTATGTTTGCGATATGGATAGGCTTCTACAGATTTATCTATAGATTTTTATGCACAATTCCATATATAAGTTGCGAAACTCCTTTCTAATAAATTCCATAACCTTAGTATATCATATTTAAGTACTAAAGTACAAAGAAAGCAACTGAAAGCAATGATTGTTACCATTGCTTTCTGCTTCATGTATCATTTTAAAACTTTCAGTTGCTAGCCTCATTTTTCAGTCTAGCATCCGTATTATTCACCATCCAGCAGAAGTTCTTTTGGTTGTTTTCTAAGGAGATTGCTTGAAGCAAGCGCCATAACGAGAACGACTAGAACTAAAGCAAGAACAAAGACGATGATAAAGTCTGATGTCTGAATGGAAATATCTAGGCTTGACAAGGTCTTGTTAAAGCCATCTACTTCTGCACCACCACCAAGGTTAGAGGCTTGAGCCGCCTTGCTAGCCTGTTTGGCAACACCTGAAGTCACATTGGCAAGGACAGTGTTTCCAATTGCACGGGCAGTGTAATTAGCTAGGAAGTAAGCAGAAACTAGAGCAGGGATAGCAATCAAGATGGATTCGGTGATGAATTGCCCCAAGATACTTGCCTGCTTGAGGCCGATAGAGAGGAGAATTCCCACTTCCTTGCGACGGGCGTTGATCCAAAGGCTGAGCAAGAGGGCAAGGAGGAGAACTGAGAAGCTCAAGCTACCCCAGAAGAGGAGGTTGGCCATCTTGTACATACCAGAGATAGATTGCTCAAGAGCTGGGTAGTTAGAGGAGCTCTTGACGAGTGTGTAGCTCTTCCAGTTGATACCACTGATGCCATTCAACTCTTTCATAACATCATCCAAGTTCTTGTCTGCTGTTACAAAGAAGGTTGCGTCCCCATAAATGGCTGTGTCTTCTGTGTATCCATAAAGTTTTGCAGCAGTGTGAATGTCTGTAATAGCTGTGTTTTCGTAAAGTTCTTGTGAGTAGGTTACTGCTGACTTATTATGACCATCAAAGAGTCCCTTGATTGTCACTTCAACTGTTTCCTTGGCTCCTTTTTCATTGTCTGCATCGTAGATATTGGAGTCCAGTTTAACCTTGTCCCCTACTTTCCAGCCGTGTTTGGCTGCCAAGTCCTTGTGCAAGAGGATTTTATCCTTGTCGTCGTTGGTTAAGTGCTCTCCTTCGACTAGTTTATAAGAACCAGAGACAAACTTGTCTTCTTTAGAGGAGTCATTGACACCAGTGATCATCAAGCTACTTCCAAAACGTTTGGCACGATCAGCAGTGAAATTCTTCTTGGTTTCTGGCGTTTCAATGAGGTCATATCCAGTCAAATCTCCGATAGCGTTGATACGTTTGACATAAGACTCGATGGCCTTGTTTTCGGTGATTTTTTTGATGTCTTCACCCTTGATATTCCCAGCACCACGAGGCGTTCCTTGGTTGACGCGACGATTGATTTGCATGGAGAAGCTGTTGGTGATATTTTTAAAAGTCTCCTGAGAAGCCTTGGCAGTAGCTCCCTTGATCGACAAGCCAACCAAACTCAAGCTCGCCATGAGGAGAATAATCAGGAAGATGACAATCGATTTGAAAAACTTCCTTGTAACATAGGCAAATGCGTTGTGTAACATAGGTTCCCTTTCTAGATTTTATTCTATTTTATAGTTTGAACAGAAAAAGTTCGTATTATTTCGTAGTATTTCGAGTTTCAGTCAGTTTCTTATCTTTCAACTCAAGTGTAATATCTGATGCTTGTGCCACTTCTTTGCTGTGGGTTACGACGATGACACATTTACCTGTTTTCTGGGCAAGTGATTTGAGCAGTTCGACAATATCTCCAGCAGTTTTAGGATCCAGATTTCCTGTTGGCTCATCAGCTAGAATAACTGGAGCTTCTGAGACCAAACTGCGAGCAATGGCAACACGTTGCTGTTGACCACCTGATAACTGGAGAACATTCCGCTTGATCTGATTTTCATCTAAACCAAGCTCAAGTAGTGTATCCTTGCTTGCCTTTTTGTTGACCAAGCGGATATTTTCCAGTGGAGAAAGATAATCTATCAAGTTATAATTTTGAAATACCAGGGAAATATGGTGCATACGATGGTAGGAATACCCCTTCTTACGAATATCCTCTCCTTGGAAAAGAATCGAACCTTCAACAGGACTATCTAAACCAGCAAGTAGGGACAAGAGAGTGGATTTCCCCGCTCCTGACTCCCCAATAATACTGTAAAATTTCCCAGGTTCAAAATGATAATTGATCTGATATAGGACTGCCTCAGCAGTGTTCTTATAACGGTAGTTAAGGTCTTGTAATTGTAATAAAGTCATGATTTCTCCTTCTTAACTAATAGATGATAAAATTTCTTTCGGCGATTTTCTAAATAAGAATAGGAAACAAAGGGCTACAGATAAGCAACTAAGCAGAACTAGAAAAACATAGGATTCTGCAAAAGATAGGGTGCTGGTTGATAGACTGCTTGCTTTAGCTAGCGTGTCTTGTAGGGCTGCCTGATCTCCACTTGCTAGTAGGGTTTGGAGTAGGTAAGATGTTATTGCGTTTCCTGCAACAAATGCTGGAAGCAAAGCACTGAGAGATACCAAAACTACCTCTAAACAGAATTGTAGGAAGATTGAGCTCTTGCCTTTTCCAAGTGCCAGTAAAATTCCCACTTCGTAGACCCTTTCTCTCAACCAGAGAGACAAAACCAGAATTAAGGCTCCTGCTCCTGCTATCAACATCCCATAAAGGAAGATGGTCAGGAAGATTTGGAAGGTTTCCACTGAGTCTTTGATTTGTTCAAAGGCCTTGTTTTCCTTTTCGACTTGGTAGCCTTGATTTTCCAAGGCCAAGTTTTCTACCTGCTTCATGAGTCCGTCCATTTTCTTAGGATTTTCTACATAGAAGCGTGCTGCACTGACTTGAGCTTCACTATTGCCCAAAAGGGTTTGGCTACTTTCATAATCTGTAAAGACTTGATTTTCACTGAAGTCAGAAGACAAGCCTGTAAATTTCTCTTGTTTTTTACCAGAGAAGATTCCGACGATTTCAAACTCGACAGTTTGTCCTTTGCCAGATTCTGACTGTCCAGCATCCAAGCTAATCTTGTCATGAAGTGAAAGACCGTTCTTCTTAGCCAACTCTTCGTGGATGATGATTTTCTTTGAATCCCCTTTTTGAAGGTGACGACCTTCTTTTAGGTTGAAAGCCGAGCTAGTAAAGGTTACATCCTTGGATGAATCCTCAAGAGCCGTTAAGCTGACCAAGTTTTTGTCCGCTGCTGACAATTCATCACGCTCCACGCTCTGCTCGCCACTCACTGCTTCCTTGTCTTTTAGTTTTGCGACCGTCTCGAGTTCAGGAGAGACATGTTCCAGTCCCTTAATCTGGCTCACGGATGATAAGTCCGACAACTTGAAAGTCTGACCATTTTCTATCTTCTTAATAGAAAAAGATGTATTGAGTGATTTGTAAAGATTGGTTTCAACTGTTTTGTTGGACTTCATCAGCGTCAAACAGGCTGAAATTCCAGCAAATAGGACCAATAAAATCAGAAATAAAATAAAACTTCTCAGTCGTTTTCTGCTGACATAAGCCCAAGATCTTTGGATTGGATTCATTTGTCACCTCCATATTTGTAAGACTATTATAAAACCCAAATATGAAATGTTTATGAAATACGAAAAAAATATCGAGTAGGGGATAATCTCTAGTCCCTCTCACACCACCGTACGTGCCGTTCGGCATACGGCGGTTCAACTAACTTTTAAAGCATGTCGTTCAAGGTCATAATCCAAACACAAAATCAGTCCACGTTTTTCTTAGGCTAAAAGAGTCCACTGGACTCTTTTACTCCGTCCCATAACCAATGATTTAATAGCGCGTTCAGCTAGATTATTGGAAAGGACCAGATGCCCGTCTTTCAATAGAAATCACGACTTTCTGATGAATTTATTTTGGGAGTGATAGAAAAGCCCTTCATAAGCCAGTCTACTTGTTCAGGCGTGAGAGCTTTGATATCCTTTTCTGTACTGGGCCAAGTCAGTCTGCCGCTCTCAAAGCGTTTATATAGTAGCCAAAATCCTTGACCATCCCAGTAAAGGGATTTAAAGCGGTCTTTACGTCCACCACAAAAGAGAAAGACTTGACCTGAAAAGGGATTTAATTCAAAGTGGGTTTTAATGAGATAAGCCAGTGAATCAATGCCTTGCCTCATATCCGTTTTCCCACACACGAGATAGACCTGCCCTAGGCTAGATAGATGAATTGTCATAGAGCAACACCTTATCCAAAAGCTCTTCTATCATTTCGAGATTGAGAGATTGAAAAAAACTTAGTTCAAGCTTGCCAATACGAATTTTAAGCAGAATGTCATTTCTCTTTTTAGAATCAAAATGTCGAGATTGTGGAATCTTTACAGGAACAATAGGTTGTGGCATTAAAATATCCTCCAATAGTTTTACTTTACGAATAGTATACAGGAGGAGCTCCATGAATGATAGATACCTTGTTATGACGCGCTTACCGTACTATTATAAATTCAATCCACTATATCATTTGATTCACTAGTAAAAAAAGGATAACATCTCCTCTCGGAGATGCTATCCTTTTGGGGGCGACTAGAACATAGTGTTCCAATCTATTTTCGTTAAATTTACAGAATGTTTATCCTATGAATTATTTTATCAAAGTAATTTCTTACTCTTCTTCCTCGCGTTTTTTCGCGATAAGGAGTCCCCCTGTTGCTGCTGCAAGAAGTGCTAGAGCAAGTGAAGCGCTAGATTGTTCTGTACCAGTATTTGGCAATTCTTTCGCTCCTGCTTTCTCAGCTGGTGCTTGAGCAGGTGAATCTTGGTTGGTAGCTGGATTAACTGCTACTGAACTATCTGATTTCTTGACTGTCTTATCTGCTGGAATAACAGATGTAGTACCATCTTCAAAGGTTACAACTACTGATCCGTCTTTGTTTACCTTAATATCTTTCGCAGTTGGGTTAGATTTCTTAACTTCTTCGGCTACCTTAGCTTTTTCTGCGTCAGTCAAGTTGCTTGGATCTTTAACTGATGTTGCTGACGGGTCCTTAACACTATCTGCATCTTTAGCTTTCTCAACTGCTTTAGCTGCTGGAATTACTGCTGTTGAGCCATCTGGGAAGGTTACAGTTATTGTTCCATCTTTACCTACTTTAACATCTGTTGCAGTTGGGTTAGATTTCTTAACTTCTTCGGCTACCTTAGCTCTTTCTGCATCAGTCAAGTTGCTTGGATCTTTAACCGATGTTACTGATGGATCTTTAACACTATCTGTATCCTTAGTTGATGGATCTACTGGTTTAGATTCTGGTTTCGAGTTTGGATCTTTCGGATTTGTTCCCTTATCTACTTCTTCTTTATCTGTGAAGCCATCGCCGTCTGTATCGGCTTTAG
>NZ_VMKV01000084.1:0-17780 GCF_013276335.1 Streptococcus sp. 2100
TTACGAATGAATTTGATTGTTGGTATTATCAATCATGAACTAGGATTCTAGTTTTGCAGGAAGTCTAATAAATATAAACCGTAAATATGCCTGCCTGCTTTTGCTATCATGGTTTGGCTACCTATCCCAAGTTCGGATAAAAATACTTTCAAGTATTTATTCAATCCATAATTTGTAGAAAGTTTATACCTTCTATCACAAGAGACCAAATCATATTTCTTTAATTCTTCACGATTATAAAGAACCTTATCTTGTTCCTCTTTCAATGCATCCAATACAGATATTAAATCTTCATCAATAATAATTTCTCTTATGGAAGTATTCGTTTTTTGAGGAATAAAATTTGTCGATTTCTAGCAAATCTTCCATACGTTTTTAGAGTTTCTCTTTCATTTTCTATTTTATAATTCACCTTCTAATTCTCTTATAATCGAGTGTAAAGATTCTTTAGTTTTGGGAACAGATTCCTTCAATATACCCTCTATAATTTTAAAATTTAAGTTAGAATAATTATGATAAATAAAATTTCTAAAACCTTTTATCTGAGTCCAGTTTATCCTATCTGAATACTTCTGTTTTACTTCCTCTGATAATTTGCCTAACGATAACTGTTCTCCTACCTGTCCTAAATTCATAGCGATAGAATCAACTACCATATCATCATCTAAAGGTAAATTATATCTTCTTGCTTTATACAAAACAGCATCGGCCTTATCAAGATATAAAACCATATCCTTCAAATATGCTATATCAGTTTCAAGAGATTGACTTCTCATAAATAACCTCTCTATCATTCAAAAAATTTTTCTTGACTAACTTCCCAATGTTTGTTTTTGGAGAAAGTAAATCACTAACCAATAGAATATCTATATTACCATCAAAAATAGTCAAAAGTCTACCATATACATCAAAATATATAGAATCATCCTCTAACTCCAAAGCAATATCAACATCACTTTTCCCATCAGCTTCGCCCCTAGCATAAGAGCCAAATAGATAAATTTTAGATAAATCATATTGTTTAGCAACAGGAACAATTTTTTCCTTTATCTGATCTATTGTATAAACCATAACCGAACCCCTTTAGATTATATCTATCCACACTTTTATTTCACCTTACTCAGAATCAAGTTTAACTTCAAAAGGAATACTTCTTGTCAACACACTTTGCTTCAAAAATAACTTCACAGCAGTTGACATATCCAACCCCAACTCATTAAAAATCGCAGTCGCTTCTTTTTTCAATTCATCATCTACTCTTACAGCAATTTGTGACATAGCATTTCTCCTTTTCTTCTTGTATATCTATTGTATCACTTTTACCAATACATATCAAACTTATTCCCTAATAAATACAGTCTTTAAATTTAAACTTGCAACTTCTGCTCTAATGCTTGTGCCAAAACTTCTGAATAGTTAATCTTTTCTCGATCAGCAAGACGAACTAGCCATTCAGGAACGGTCACGTTCTTTCTAATCGCCTTGTTACTTCTCACAAAAGGCGCAGGATCAACTTGAATCATTGATACAAAACCATCTGAAACTTCAATCTTTAAAATATCACTTGGAGTAGGCAACGCCATCCCTTCATCGATATAAGAAGCTAAAACATTTTCAAGCATTTCTCGAGCATTTTTCATCGCTTCTTCGATATTTTTTCCTTCTGTACCACCACCAAATTCTGGAAATTCTACCCAATATCCTGTTCCTTCTTTATGAAAAATAGCTGGATACGTTTTTAACATTCTACTACCCCCAACATTCTACTACCTCTGATGTAAAAAGACTTAGGAAAGTAAAAATTACAATCCTAAATCTTTGAGAATCTTTCTCTCCAATCCCTTTCCCAAATCTTCATTTCCATGAACTGGAATCGTGACAAGATAAGAAAAACCCTCTTTCTTAAAATGATGATGACTTCCTCTTTGACGAACTTCAACCCATCCATTCTCAAGAGCTAGTTTCACCATTTCTTTACCTGTAAGTGGCATATATATTCGTTACCTCCTTACACTTACTATTATACGCATTATGTGTATAATAGTCAAATTAAAACAAACCACTTTTTCTCAATAACTACAAAATAAAATAGACCAGCTTCCTGATCTACTTTATTCTATATTCATTGACTTTTGGTCAAATTTTGGTCACACTTTTGTCAAAGATTCCAAAAATACTAACCTATTTTAAAAAACTAAATTGTGATGATTGCCTACAAATAAACACTTTGAATATTCTTTATGTTTCTTTACGCTTCTTATTATGCCCCCTGCAGGAATCGAACCTGCAACTACTCCTTAGGAGGGAGTTGTTATATCCATTGAACTAAGGGAGCTAGATAAAAACTCTGCTGAAAAAGCAGAGTTTTAGTCGAATTAACGACGGATTTCTTTGATACGAGCTGCCTTACCTTGAAGAGCACGCAAGTAGTACAATTTCGCACGACGTACTTTACCGTAACGAACAACTTCGATTTTTTCAACACGTGGAGTGTGGATGGGGAAGATACGCTCAACACCTACACCGTTAGAGATTTTACGAACTGTGTAGTTTTCTGAGATACCAGCACCTTTACGTGCGATAACAACACCTTCAAAAATCTGGATACGTTCACGGTTACCTTCGACAACTTTCGCGTGTACACGAACAGTGTCACCAGGACGGAATGATGGGATATCTGTACGAAGTTGACCTTCAGTCAAGCTTTGGATTAATGGATTCATTTTATTCTCCTATCTTTGTCAATCTTGAAGAATCTTCCTCAGCGGATAAACTGTATTTTTGTGCGTCCATTACACACAAGATACAGTTTACCAAATTTCCACAAAAAAGTAAAGAAATTTATAGCAGAATTCCTAAAAAAATCGCAATCAAACCACCGAGGTAGGTCAAAGCTAAATAAGAATAAAATCCCTTCCTATCACTTAACAATCTTTGGAGTTCGTCATTCAAGGTCGAAAAAGTTGTCAAACCTCCACAAAATCCTGTTGCTAAAATAGCATAGACTTCCTTAGACTCCACATGATTGTAGAATAATCCAATTAAAAAACAACCTAGAAGATTGACTATGAGCGTTCCGAGGGGCAATTTAGAAGTTTGATTATAGCGGGAAAAGAAATAGCGCACTAAAGCTCCGAAACCACAAGCAATTGCAAGATAGACGATTACCATTTCTTCCTCCCTAGAAAATAAGCTAAGAGTAGGCCTCCACCGATGCTCAAAAGCAAATACAGGACTAAACTAAGATAACGCCCTGTATCAAGCAGCTTCACAGTATCAAGCATTAGGCTGGAAAAAGTTGTTAAACCTCCACAAAAGCCCGTCCCTAGTGCTAAAATCAAGCCCTTACTAGTCCCCTTATAGACCAGATATCCCTTGACAAGATAAATCAAGCAGAAAATTCCCAGATAGTTGACAAAGAGAGTGCCCCAAGGAAAGTCTGGACTGGCTGATAACCAAGTAGAAACAAGGTAGCGCACAAGTCCGCCCAACATAGCAGCTATAAAAATGCCTAGCGGATAAAATTGTTCTTTTTTCATTTGATATTCTGATTCTGATAATCACGCGAACGTTTGAGTATGTCCGAAAAAGTCGCGACAATAGTTTCCTGATAGCGCTTATCTCCTACACGACTTCTAACCTTTTCAAAAATAACCGCTTCTCTCTTGGTATCTAAAATCGGTTTACCTGAAGCTTTCTTATAGGCAACTACACCCTCAACCAAATGCATTCGTTCTTCTAAGAGCTTGACGATTTGGTCGTCGATTTGATCAATTTCTTGACGAATACTATCTAAATCCATACAGTCTCCTCCTTTATTTGAATTATTGTATCAAAAAGCCACCAAATAGGCTAGTAAAATCCTAACTCACGATAAGAAAAATGCACTGATTGATTACATCAGCGCACTTTTATACTTATCCTACTTTAGCAGCCAATTCTTCTGCGAATTGTTCCAAGCGCTCAATGTCTTCTTCCTCAGCAGAGAGATCAACTTTAACACATTCTGAACCTTTTTCTGCTCCTGTCGAAACAAAAACACGATCAAAGTCATCAACAGCCTTACAGAATTCATCGTAGAAGGTATCTCCTGAACCAACCACTCCGTAGATTTTGCCATTCAAGTTGAGATCTGCTAGGTCTTCGTAGAAGTCCATCATCTCATCTGGCAATTCTCCATCACCATAAGTATAGGTCGCAACGATAGCGATGTCTGCTTCCAAGAAGTCTGAAGCATCAACAGTTGTACATTCATCAACATCAACATCCAAGCCCAAGTCACGTAATTTGTCTGCTACAATATCTGCAATTTCTTCGGTATTACCGGTCATACTGGCAAATACAATTTTTGCTAATACCATATCGTCCTCCTCAATTTATCTTTCTCCATTATATCACATCTTTTTCATTTTAAAAATAAAAATTCTTGTGCTACAATGAAATGAGAAAGAATTGAGGTTATTTATGGAAATTTGCCATCAAATTTTAGAAAAAATCAAAGAATACGACACGATTATCATTCATCGTCATATGAAACCAGACCCTGATGCCTTGGGAAGTCAGGTGGGTTTGAAAGCTCTTCTCAAACATCATTTCCCTGAAAAAACCATCAAAGCCGTTGGTTATGATGAACCAACTCTAACTTGGATGGCTGAGATGGATCTTGTTGAAGATAGTGCCTACCAAGGTGCCCTTGTCATCGTCTGTGATACAGCTAATACTGCTCGTATCGATGATAAGCGCTATCGTCAAGGTGATTTTCTCATTAAGATTGACCACCATCCAAATGATGATGTATATGGTGACCTATCTTGGGTGGATACTAGTTCAAGCAGCGCTAGCGAGATGATTACTCTATTTGCCCAAACAACCCAACTGGCCTTGTCAGATCGAGCTGCTGAGTTGCTCTTTGCAGGAATTGTTGGTGATACAGGTCGCTTCCTCTACCCTTCTACCACTGCACGGACTCTTCGTCTGGCTGCCTATCTAAGAGAACAGAACTTTGACTTTGCGGCTCTCACTCGCAAAATGGACACTATGAGTTACAAAATTGCTAAACTTCAAGGCTACATCTACGACCATCTGGAAGTGGATGAAAATGGTGCAGCGCGAGTTATCCTGAGTCAAGAAGTCTTGAAACAATTTAATGTTACCGATGCTGAAACTGCAGCCATTGTCGGTGCACCTGGACGCATTGATAGTGTTAGTCTCTGGGGAATTTTTGTGGAGCAGGCTGTTGGCCACTACCGCGTTCGCTTACGCAGTAAAATTCATCCTATCAATGAAATTGCCAAAGAACATGATGGTGGAGGCCATCCTCTAGCAAGCGGTGCTAATTCCTATAGCCTAGAAGAAAACGAAATCATCTACCAAAAGTTAAAAAACTTGCTTAAAAACTGATAAAATACTTGCCAAACTTTTCAGAATCTGATAGACTAGTATGGTAACAATCTATGGCTCGCAAAGAGACCATGGCAGAAAGGAAATATTGCAAAATGAAAAAAGATATCCATCCAGAATATCGCCCAGTTGTCTTCATGGACACAACTACTGGTTACCAATTCCTTAGCGGTTCAACAAAACGCTCTAACGAAACAGTTGAGTTCGAAGGTGAAACTTACCCATTGATCCGTGTGGAAATTTCATCAGACTCACACCCATTCTACACTGGACGTCAAAAGTTCACTCAAGCAGATGGACGCGTGGATCGTTTCAACAAAAAATACGGTCTCAAATAATGATAAAAAGACAGCTTCGGCTGTTCTTTTTTGTTTCTTGAAATCAACTGCTGTTTTCATGTTCCAAACTAAAAAAACTTTACACTCTCGATAGTTTCTAGAGTACAAAGTTTTCTCTTGCCTAAAAAATATAAAAGATATATACTAGCTATATATAGTATAGATTGGAGATATACCATGACGACATCACTTACTAAGCAATACAATTTTAAAATCAATGAGTCATCAATGGAACAAGCTAGAGCTATCATCAAGGAAAAAGGAATGACTATGACGGATGCTATTAGTCTTTTTATCGAGCAGATTGTTCTCGAACAGGATTTACCAATAAAAACTGCAGAAGATATACATCGTGAGCGATTGATTCAGGAACTACAAGCCCAATCTGAACGCTCCTTAAGAGAATACGAATCCGGACAAGGAACTTCCCTAGACAATATGAGGCTACGATATGGCTTATAAAGTGAGTCTTTCTACTGAAGTGAGTCAGGCAATTGACAATATCCATGACTACATTACTACTGTTCTTTTATCACCTCAGTCTGCTAAGAATACTGTAGCCAGAATTTTAGACGGCTTAAAAAGTTTAGAAACTTTTCCTGAAGCTGGCTTTGATGCAGATGAAAAAATCGGACTAAAAATCAACAGTAAGTACCCTACGCGAGGAAAAATTATCGGTCAGTATATCTTGCTTTACTTTATCGACCAGACTCAAAGAACTGTTTTTCTTTCCCACTTATTTCACACCAAAAGTGACTATGTTACCTTGCTCCAAAGCAAAAATAACAAAAACTCAAAATCATCATTTTAATGTCCACCACTCTCTTAATAACCTTGTACTTATAAGGAACACAGTCTTCATTTTAACTAAAAAATAAAAAAACTTTGCACTCTAGCTAGCCACGCGATGGCTTCCAGAGTACAAAGTTTTTTATTAGACAAGGTTTAGTCTTCCTTATCTTGATTTTCAGCTCCTTTAACTGCTTTTTTAAATTCAGATAGCATTTTACCGATTGACTCGCCTAGTTCAGGCAATCGTTTTGGTCCAAATATCAAGAGAGCTCCTAAAACGATGATAATCAATCCTGGTGCTCCAATATCACGTAAGATTCCCATTCCTCTCTCCTTTCTGCTTGCGTTTCATAATGTGTTTGCTAATAGCAATACTTAATTCATAGAGTAATATCAAGGGGGCAGTCATTGCCAAATCGCTGACAAAGTCAGCTGGTGTTAAGATGACTGCGAGTACCAATAAGATAAAATAGGCATATCGGCGATAAGCAGTCAATAATTCTGGTCCAATGAGTCCAATCGACGTCAAAAAGGCAATGATAACTGGCAATTCAAAAATCAGAGCCAAAGGCAAGGTCGTTTGAAAAACAAAAGACAGATAATTTTGGGCGGTTAACTGCGTTTCAAATAGACCTTCTCCCAACCCTAATAAAACCTGAAGTAAGGCCGGTGTTACAAAGTAAAAACCAAAAGCCAGTCCAACTAGAAAACAAAGGAAACTAGCTGGAATATAGGCAAAGACAGCTCTAGCTTCTTCCTTCTTTAAACCGGGTTTAATGAAAGACCAAATATGATACACCGTGTAAGGCAAGGTGATAGTAAAGGCCATCAGACTAGCCAAACGTATGTAAATCCATAAAATATCATTAGGCCCTAAAACAATCAACTTTTGCTGAAAAGATTGGGTCACATACTGGTAAATCTGGTCTGCAAACAGCAGAGAAGCAGAGAATACCAAAAAGAAACAAATGACTACTGCCAATAGTCTCTTTCTAAATTCTACCAGATGTTCAACGATTGTCAATTCTTTTCTATCCATTTATTTTTCACCCTGTCTAAAAGTGACAATCAAGACAATAATAACAAAGACTAGCTGGCTAACCAAGCCTTCCCAACTTGGATAAATTCCAAGCAAGTCGATCGTTGGAAAGCCTGTCACTAAGTGATTTGGTGCCATATTGGTCAACTGAAGAGCATGGATACTAACCCCCAGCATCTTGAAGGCTAGGGCATAAATCATCCAAGTCAGGATAAAGAAGACCTTATGTGGCAGGAAGAATTGACTGGCCTTGTTCATCACAAGGGCAATAATTACCAGAACCAGCAAGGCAAGTGAAATTCCCAAGACAAATTCAAAACTGGAAATTCTTGGTAAAATCCCAACATAAAAGAGAATGGTTTCTGCTCCCTCACGGAAAACAGCTAGAAAACTGAGGGCAAACATGGAAATAAAGGAGCCTGTTTTGGTCACTGTTTCCATTTGTGACTCCATAAAGGTATTCCATTTTTTGACCGAGGATTTGCTGTGGAGCCAGATTCCAATCAAAATCATCATAGCTACTGCAAAAATTCCCACTGCTCCTTCGATGATTTCACGATTGGAGCCTGATGTTACTGCTGGAAAGGCAATTTGCAGGATAAAAGCAATAAGGAGACTAGCCATGATTCCAGTGATAGCACCACCATAAACCCACTTGAGTCCCTTTCGCATCTTGGCTGCTTTCAAGGTCGTCACCAAGGCCATGACGATTAAGAGAGCCTCTACCCCTTCTCTCAGGAGAATCAGCATGGCATCAAAGGCATTATAACGTGCGCTAGTATCAATTTGTGATAAATCTGCAATCAGTTTTTCTAATTTTTCTTGGTATTCCTTCTCACTTCCCTTGACCATAATCACAGGGCTTTCACTTTCCACTCGAGTATAGAGGGAAGGATTGGTCGTGCTAACAGAACCTTCAATCGTTGGCCAGATAGTAATAAATTCCTTCATACTGGCTGCTCCTGATGCTTGGTCACCAGCTTGGAATTGTTCCAAAGCCTTTGTCAAAAGGGCAATGCCGTCTTTGAGACTTAAATCAGAAGATGCTTCTGCAACTTCTTTTCCACTCACAAAATCATCAATAGCCTTTTTTAAGTCCTCAAAGGAAGTCTGGATGGAGTTGAAATCTGTAGGCTCGGTTTCCATGCTACTACGCAGGAAGGAAATAGCTGTTTCAACACGTCCATAATGAGCTGTACTATTGTCACGAACCACACTTTCATTGATGGTCCAAGTGGAATTCATTTTCTTAAAGGCCTCTCGAACTTTTTCCAAATCTTTGGAGGCAATGGCCTGCTCTAAGGCTTCAAAACGAGGACTTAGACGGTTGACCAATTTTTCCTTTTCCGCATCTAGGTCAACAGGATTTTGTTCTTTTTCAAAAGCTAATAAGGCTGAAGAAATTTCGGTAAGTTTGTCTTCAGTAATCTCACCTGACTGGGCTAGCTTTTCCTTAACGACTTTACCAGCCTCAGAATTGCTGTCTTTTACTCTCTCGAAATCTGATGCCATCTCTTTAACGAGTTTCTGAGCCTCAGACTGACTCCCATTTTTGACCGCTTTAGAAGCATCTGTGATTTTCACAAAGTAAAAACTCAGACTTTCTTGGGCACCTACTGGGGAAAGAATTAAAAGTGACAAAGCTAAAACTAGTAACCAGCTTTTAGCCTTCCAATAATTTCTGACCAATGTAGCCCCCTTTCTCCACACCACCAAAGCAAGCAAAGAGTCCACTACCGATGTGAGTGATGTATTCATTCATCTTATCAGTAGCGCCTAGATTGGTTTGAACCTTGACAAAGTTATCAGGATCCTTCTGGAAAGAAATAAAGAGCAAGCCCGTATCAAACTGGCCAGTTTTTTCATCAATTCCATCAGAGTAAGAATAAGAACGACGCAAAAGCGGCTTGTCCACTTCCTTAGCCAAACGAACATGCGAATCATCAGGCAAAAGACTCAAATCCACTTCATCAAACTCATTTTTCTTACCGAAAGGGGCACCACTTTCCTTGTAACGACCAAAGGTATTTTCTTGTTCTTCAAGACTAGTACGATCCCAAGTTTCTAAAAACATCTGAATCCGACGAACTGCCATATAAGAACCATTTTCCATCCAGTCCTTACTATCAGCCCAAATGACGCGGTCAAAGTCTTTCTCCTTGGTTGGATTTGCTGTTCCATCCTTAAAACCAAAGAGGTTACGCGGAGTCTCCATTCGATCCCCGATAGCTGCAAAACCAGACTGACTCCAACGAAGGGTCACGGCATTTCTCCCCTTACGGATGAGATTGCGAATAGCGTGAAAGGCAACCTGCTCATCATCTGCACAGGCCTGGATGACAATATCTCCACCAGTATATTTTTCACGCAATTGCTCTTTAGGAAAAGGCGGTAAATCCCTGAAAACTTGAGGACGCTTGTTTTCCAAGTTCATCTTTTTCAAGAAACTGGCAGAGACACCAAAAGTCAGCGTCAAACGATGAGGGTTGAGCCCGACTGTCTCACCAGTATCACTCGGAGGCAAGAGAGCATTCTGGCCATCTTTTTTGACCAATTCCCCCTCAACCAACTTGGCACTATAATCCGTCCAATCCTTGAATAGCTGGATAATCTTATCTCTATCCGTCGTATGCAGGTCCAAGACAACAAAATAGATATTCTTTTGCATGGGCGTACTAATCCCAGCTTGATGCTTGCCATAAAAAGCAATTTTTTCATTTCCGTACGAGATTTTTTCCTGACTTCCTAGCTTAGGTGCGAAAAAAGCAGAAGCACCAGAGAGTCCTAGCGCTAAACCAGCCCCTCCAATCCCTGCTTTTTTTAGAAATTCTCGACGGTCCATTTTCTTCTCAAAAAACTTTTCGTCTTTTTCAGTCATGACTCTTATTCTCCACTAAGAAATTTACCCATTTGTGATAGAGGCTCACCAAGTTTTGTCACAGCTTCTGACAATTCTTTGGTATCTTCTGTTGTCAAATCTGTATAGAGCTTGTAGTGTTCCTTGTCGGTCTTGTGTTTGTCCAACAAATCATTGACAGACTTGAAGTCCGCTTCCAATTCTTTAACTAGGTTAGCGTCTGATTTTTCAAGCAAAGGTTTAAAGAGTTGGAAAATCTTCTCAGCTCCCTCGATATTGGCACGGAAGTCATACAAGTCTGTATGAGAATAAATTTCCTCTTCCCCTGTAATCTTACTTGTTGCAACTTCGTTAAGCAAGTCGACTGCCCCAGTCAGCATAACCTTGTAGTCCACATCAACAGTTGCAATCTTGGCTTTCAATTCCTTGATATCATTGACCAACTGATCACCATAGCTTTCAGTTCCTTTAGTTGTATTGTCTTCCCAAAGGATACGCTCAATACGGTGGAAACCTGACCATCCCTCTTCTGTCTTGTTTTCGTCCATATAGTCTGCCAAACGGAAGTCAATCTTGACATCTGACTCACCAAAACTTTCAGCAATTGGTTCTGAACGCTCATAGGACATACGAATCAGTGGATAAACCTTCTTAGCTTCTTCTAACTTGCCTTCTTTCAAAAGTTTGACAAAGCCTTCTGTATCTGTCAACAGTTTATCGATTTGCTCTTGCACAAAAGTCTTATAGTCAGCAGTGGCCTTATCAAGCATTTTCTGCTTGTCTTCAGACAAGGCTGTCACCTTGGACGAATCACTCGTATTGCTTGGCTTAGATTGGTTATTAGCACAAGCTGTCAATAGCAAGGCTGAAGATAAAAGGACAAAACCTAGTTTTTTCATTGTATACTCCTATCGGTTCAGGAAACCTGAATTCATTTTACGTTTCATTATACTATGTTTTTTCTAATCTGTCAATAAATTTTCAGACAATTTAATGTTATGTTTTCTCAATCTACCAGACTTAATACGACTTTGTAACTTGTAATCTTGTAAACGATACATGGTCGGAACATAAAAGAAATCACCACTTTTATGTAACTTAATCGCAACTTAATCGCAACAAGAACATTATTATCAAATCTTTTTACATATTCAAAACTGGCGTCTTTCTCTCGTGGATTGATGCCGACGAAATCTGGGTTCCTTAGTATGAGTTCCAGGTCTTCAATATGATGAATCACATCATTGTGATGGCCTTTTATCATATGACTTCTCAAACCGTCTTTGTTGACCTTTATGTCGCTCGCTTCAAGAACAATATCAAAAATTTCTTTTACTTCATCGGTAATCTGACCGATTTTTTTCATGATCCATAATTTCCTCCGTTATTCCACAACTATTATATCACAATCATAGTGTATATCAGGATATATCAAACTCTATTATTCGTTAGATACTCAATTTTAACTTTTCCCTTTTCCTCAAAATAATAGTATAATAGAGGTAGAATTTAGAATCGAGGTACACCTATGGCTGTAAAATTTACAAAACGAGACGACTTGGACAAGATGTTTGAAGAGTTTGCTAAACTCCCAGATTTGAAACAAGTCACTTTCCCTGATGACAAAGAGAAAAAAGCCAAAGCAGAAAAGAAAAGCTAGATGACTGCTTTCCAACAACTCCCATCTAGTGTACTTCAAACTGGAGCCATTTTTCTCTCCATTATCATTGAAGCCCTCCCCTTCGTTCTGATAGGAAGTATTGTCTCAGGGCTGATTGAGGTCTATATCACACCTGACAAGGTTTATCATTTTCTCCCTCGAAATCGTTGGGGGAGAATCTTTTTTGGCACCTTCGTCGGGATACTTTTTCCCTCTTGTGAATGTGGGATTGTCCCCATTATCAATCGTTTTCTGGAAAAAAAGGTTCCCAGTTACACGGCCGTTCCCTTTCTTGTGACAGCACCTGTTATCAATCCCATTGTTCTTTTTGCGACCTATTCTGCCTTTGGCAACTCCTTCCATGTCGCCCTATTACGAGCTCTGGGTTCCATTCTTGTAGCTGTAATACTAGGAATTTTTCTAGGATTTTTCTGGCAAGAACCGATTCAGAAAGAAAATCGTCTGACTTGTCATGAGCATGATTTTTCTTACTTGAGTTCTGCAAAAAAAGTTTTTCAAGTCTTTGTGCAGGCCATTGATGAATTTTTTGATACGGGGCGTTATTTGGTATTTGGCTGCCTCTTTGCTTCTATAATACAGGTCTACGTTCCGACTCGGATTCTGACCTCTATCAGTGCGACCCCTCTTTTTGCCATCCTGCTCTTGATGATTTTATCCTTTCTTCTTTCGCTCTGTAGTGAGGCGGATGCCTTTATAGGTGCTTCTCTTCTCTCGAGTTTCGGTTTGGCTCCAGTTCTGGCCTTTCTCGTCATTGGCCCAATGCTGGATATCAAAAATATTCTCATGATGAAAAATTACTTGAAAGCACGATTTATTAGTCACTTCATTACGATTGTGACTCTGGTCGTTTTAGCCTATTCTCTCTTGATTGGAGTCATCCTATGATTCGATTTTTAGTTTTAGCTGGCTATTTTGAACTGACTATTTACCTCCATCTGTCGGGCAAACTAAACCAGTACATCAACATGCACTATTCCTATCTGGCCTATATCTCCATGGTGCTTTCCTTTATTTTGGCAATTGTTCAACTGTATATCTGGATGAAGCAAGTCAAAACCCACAGTCATCTGAACAGCCGATTGGCCAAGATGACGAGTATTTCTCTTCTGGCTATTCCACTTGTCATCGGCTTAACTTTCCCAACTGTTAGCTTGGATTCTCAGACCGTTTCTGCCAAAGGCTATCATTTCCCCCTATCGGAAGGAACGGATCTGGCCATTCAGACAAGCGAAGGGACGACAAGCCAATATTTGAAACCAGATACCAGTTCTTATTTTTCAAAATCAGCCTATGAAAAGGAAATGCGAACGGCGGCGGATAAATACTTGTCCCAGGATAGCATTCAGATCACTAATGAAAACTATATGGAGGTCATGGAGGCTATCTACGACTATCCAGATGAGTTTGAGGGCAAGACAATCCAGTTTACAGGCTTTGTCTATAACGACCCCAGTCATGCCAATAGTCAATTTCTGTTCCGATTCGGCATTATCCACTGTATCGCAGATTCTG
This sequence comes from Streptococcus sp. 2100, assembly GCF_013276335.1. Classification (NCBI taxonomy): domain Bacteria; kingdom Bacillati; phylum Bacillota; class Bacilli; order Lactobacillales; family Streptococcaceae; genus Streptococcus; species Streptococcus sp. 2100. The sequence goes on from NZ_VMKV01000084.1 coordinate 13,620, forward strand.
GTGTCTATGGATTGCTGACCAAGGGAAATACCCGGCAGTATGAAAACAACACTTGGATTACGGCCAAAGGAAAACTGCTCAATCACTACCATAAAGAACTCAAACAAAATCTCCCAACCTTGGAAATCGACAGCTTTACAAAAGTCGATAAACCAGAAAATCCCTATGTTTATCGAGCTTTTTAAGAAAATCAAGATAAAAACGAACAAGTTCTCTTCTGAATGACAGAAAAGAGCCTGTTCGTTTTTTTTGTTATATGAGAATTAGTGACTTGTAGATTTTCATCTTATACCATTTCAAGCCATACAAGCAACTCAGTGAGAATAAGAGAACCACTCATTAATCATACTAGCGATTTTTTTGGGTGCTTGAGTATAAAGCTCATGGCCAACGTTTTCTAGAAAAATAGTATCAAAATAATCTGGTAATTCTTTTAGTGTTTCCTCTCTCCATGTAGCTTCATTAGGATAGCGAGGACTAATAAACAAGGTATCTCCCACTTCTCTCTTAAAAGCTTGTATTTTTCTCCGTAAGCGGAGTATCGCTTCTATATTTTCATAATTTATAGCCAACTCATATCTATTATACTCAGAATTCCAGTGATAGGACTGCCTTACGGCTTTCTCCATATTTTCTGACCAATGCTTTGCTTCAGATTTTTCTTTAGAAATAAGAAGAGCTAAGTCCGAAACGATTTGAGATTTGATATAATTTTTAGTTTCCTCTAACTCTGTATCTAAAGGTAAAATCTTATCTAAATCTAGATAGCCACCATCCAAAAGAATCAGTTTCTTCACTTCTTGAAATTCCGATGCGAGATAACGAGCCAAATCTCCTCCAAGAGAATGGCCTATCAGACAGATAGATTCTTCCTCTTCTATCGATTTTTTAAACCATGATTTCAATTCTGTTTCATCTCGAAGATGCTTTTCATAAGGATTTAGAAAATAGACCTGCGAATCTAGTTCTTGAAGAAGATCCTTGCTATGATAGACATTGCTTCCCAAACCGCCAATAAAATACATTTTCATTCTCTACTTAATACTATGCTTATTCATCTTTTGTTCAAAGATAGTTGTGATAATCTGACGTAATTCTTCTCGTTCTTTTTCTGGAATCTCACCACTTGTTTGAGCTGCAGCGTAGAGTTCAAGGTGTTCGATTGAAATGCGTTTAATCGTACGTGTCGTAGCATGTTTTCTGACGAAAAATGGGATTCGCTTAATCAAGTCTTGTGGGACAAGCGCAAGAATCTTCTCAGCAGTTTCCTTGTCACTAATCTTAGACGTCGTCAGCCCATTCTTTATCATTTCCTGTTCTTTTTCTGTAAAATCTTTTAATTCCATCTGATTAGTCCTCCTATTTTCTCTAAGTTAAATTATATAGCAATCTGGATAAAACTACAAATGGACTATCTGGAAATAGGTGCAATACTGTAAAGACGAGTCTGTTCTTTAATTATAAATCTTCCTCCTCAGTCACTTCCCATACTTCTGATTGATAGCCATTCCCATCAATATCGTATCTTTGGATATAGCCAATAAATGTTTCATTTTTTCGTGGTTTCTGGCTATTAACGATTGAAATAACCCACCAACTCATCAAAAATAGAAATAAAAGTCCTAGGATTACTGTCATATCATACCACCATTAAAGTTTAACCCACTTATCATTATCCATGATAAAAGGCTGAGCCAGTCCCTCGCCTGTATAATCCGCATACTTGGTGCCTAAATACTTGTAACAATCTTCCTTGCTGGCAAATTTAATCGCTTGGTAGGGCTCTTCGAAAGTCAATTTCTCTACAAATAAGAAACCGTCATCAGCCGGTACTAAGACTCCAACGTGGCCTACAAACAGATACTCACCATCCAGATTGTCGTGCAAGACTACAGATAGCATTCGAGCTTTGTCGTTGAATTGAAATTGGGAGAAGAATGTTTCCATCTTTTCAGCGTGAACCTTGACATCCGTCGTTGCCTCAGTTGGAACTCTCGAAAATAGAATATCAAACTCTTCCTTATCTTGTGAATCAAAGACCTTCCCCTTATCAATCGCATCGTTATCTAGGAAAAGCAATTGATCATTCTTATCAAGTTTTGGAATGGTGACTGAATTTTTCAAAAGACAATAACTATTGATACGGCAGTTGGTTCCAACAAAATCACCCTTCTTTTGATTCCAGAGATGACTGATTTTTTCAACATCGTATTCTGTGTGAGTAAAGGAAGTGAAATCTCCTGATAAGCCAGTTGAGCCGACAATGGTATTGTAATCATTAACGAGATTAAAAAAGGCATCAACACTATTTGGATCCAAGTGAGCTGATAAGAGAGATTTGACCTCTTCTGTACTTACCTGATTGTTTAGGTTGGTGTATGAAGCTTTCCATGGAACTTTCGTTGAACTACTTTGCCTTTGACTCGTCCCATTCGAAGTTGTAGCATCTTGCTGACAAGCTGCCAAGCCTAAAAACAAAGCTGAACAGATTCCTAATATGGCTAATTTTCTTGATTTCTTCATCTTTTTCTCCTAAATGTCTTGGATTAAAGTTTCTTTAACTACTGATTTACAGATATTGATTACTTTCTCATTTAATATGCTCATCGTCTTTCCCTCCGATTTGTTTTTTTGTTATTTCCTTAAGCTTGATTTAATTATAATAGGCGTTTCGTGCTCTGTCAACAATTTTTTTACGAAAACACAACAAAGTTTTCATTTTCGTGGATTTCGTGTTATGCTTTACTTATAAAAACAGAAAGCGATTTCATTCGTGGATAAAGAAGAGATTGCGATTGTTACATGCGAAAAATAAAACAATATAGACTAGTAATGGTTGGACTCAATAAGAATTGAGTACTAAGATTGGTATAAGTAAAAACACCCTTGGAAACTATGAAAAAAGGGGTAGGTCTACTAAGAAAAATACTATATTTGACTTAGTTAAAGTATTCAGTAGCTTGATTGATGTCCTCTTTCCTCCAGTTCAAAAGGATTCTCCTAGCGATATCCAATCTATCTACGACCAACGGGCATCACCCAGACAAGGTAAAGTACTGACCTATGCCGATAGGCAACTGTATGAGAAGAAAAACGATGATAAACGAAGTATCGCAAAAATCATCAGACTGGACGACTACAGACAGACTACTTACTCTCGTGTTAGGTAGTTTATCTCTGCAGGTAGCCGCTCGATGCAGGACGACAATTTAGATATGGAGTTTCCATTCTATGAGGATGAAATCCCAGACGACTACGACGCAATCGCTTATGTCGTCAGCAAGTCCATGGAGCCAAAGATAAGAAACGGCAACTACCTATTTATCAAGAATCCCCCACAGATTGACTATAATACCATCGTCATCTTCCAAGTAGACGGTGCTAACTAGGTCAAGAAACTTCGCCAAGGCTACCTCAAAAAACTCAATCCCGAATACCCCGACATCTGCCTAGACGAAAGCAACCGTATTCGCACCATCGGAAAAGTTGTCAGGCTGTATAGGGAGAATTAAAAAAGAGGGAGAATGACGATATAAAACAAACAGATTTTAAAAGATTCGAAAAACTTTGAAAAAGTTCATTCTACATTTCAAAAAAAGAATAAGTGACCTAAAGCAGATTATATTTTGTTAAACAATAGTGATATGTAAATTTAGAGAAAGGCATTTAAGATCACTTTTCAAAAGGCAAATACTAAACTAACGAAACCGATAAACCAGCCCCTTAGTTCCCATATTTTCAGGCACACACTCCTTAGTACACTAGCTGAGAAGAATATCCCATTAAAAGCTATAATGGTTAGAGTGGGACACAAAGACGCTAAAACAATAAATAACATCTACACTCACGTAAGTAAAATAATGGAGCAAGCTGCTTTGGAGGTTTTAAATACCATATCATTAAATCGAAAATATATCAGATCGAATCTAGACAAGTAGATTGCGATTGCTAAAACATTTGTAGAAATTCATTTGACTTTTCTAATCAATTTGTGCATATCTTATTTCATACTCAATGAAAATCAAAGAGCAAACTAGGAAGCTAGCCGCAGGTTGCTCAAAGCGCTGCTTTGAGGTTGTAGATAGAACTGACGAAGTCAGCTCAAAACATGGTTTTGAGGTTGTAGATGAAACTGACGAAGTCAGTAACCATACCTACGGT
>NZ_VMKV01000085.1:0-1856 GCF_013276335.1 Streptococcus sp. 2100
ATACCTCGACTTGAAAATCGAGGTATTTCTTGTATTTTATACTCAATGAAAATCAAAGAGCAAACTAGGAAGCTAGCCGCAGGTTGCTCAAAACACTGTTTTGAGGTTGTAGATAGAACTGACGAAGTCAGCTCAAAACACCGTTTTGAGGTTGCAGATAGAACTGACGAAGTCAGTAACATATATACGGCAAGGCGAAGCTGACGTGGTTTGAAGAGATTTTCGAAGAGTATTAAATGCTGAAAAGTTGTCCTAGCAGAAAGGTAACTCCCATGGTTAAAAGACCAATAGCTAGGTTCCGAATCATAGCTGTTTTGGTTGGGGCTTTTCCAAGTTTGGCACTAGTGTAACCAGTGAGAAGAAGGGCCACACCGACGATAAGGACAGTAGCAGGAATGCGGTATTCACTTGGGAAAATAGTTACTGACAGCATTGGTGGTAAGCTACCAAGGAAAAAAGAAATAAAGCTAGAGATAGCAGCATGCCAAGGATTGGTAAACTCTTCATACTCAATACCGTATTTTTCCTCTACCAAAGCCTTGAGTGGATTATTTAAAAAGGCTTTGTTAGTCAAAAGTTGAGCAGAGGTTTCGCATTCTCCATTTTGGATATAGGCAGCATAGAGGGACTTTTTGGCTAGTTCCATATCTTGGTCTAGCAAGAGCTGCTCACGCGCAACGGCTGCTTCCTCAGTATCTTTTTGAGTTGAAACGGATACATATGCTCCACCAGCCATTGAAAAGGCACCAGCTAAGATAGCTGCAAATCCTGATAAAAAGATAATCCAGATATTGGTCGTGGCACTAGCAACTCCGATAACTACACCAGCAATGGAAATAATCCCATCATTGGCACCAAGAACACCCGCACGCAGGATATTTAAACGACCTGCAAAATTTGAATCAATTTTGTGATTTGTTTCTGACATACTATTCTCCTTTTTATCCAGTATAAAGGAAAGAGGTAATGAAATCAATCTTTTAAAAGTATCTGAAAAAAGTTGCACGATTTTAATGATATAAAAATATCGACATCTTCTCTGATAGATCAAACACCGAAGGTAAAGAGTATAGAATAGCATAAAAAATTTTAAATTAAATAGGATAAACATTTTGTTCACTTTATAATCGTTTACAAGAGAATAATGAGTATTAAATGAAAGTTCTATAATGAAGTTAGCCACCCAGCCCTCCTAAAAATTAGATGTTTTAACTAGCTTATAGCTAGCCCTCGATTTCATTTGATAAGAGGCTTGATGCTGTTAGGCTGACAAGCCAAGGCTAAGATTAGCCTTGGTTTAGCTGACAAAACTGCTTCAAGGGTTCCTCTTGTCAAATGAAAGCTCTTCTAGGCATAAGAAAACACCTCTGTGTTATACTTGTTGTTCAATCACAAATACAAGAAAGGCACAGAGATGCAAAACCATTATACTACAAAAGCCAAACATTTGATAATCGATAGCCGTCGCTTAATCGAACGATGGAAAAAGGAAGGGAAATCAAATAGAGAAATCGCCTCTTTACTTGGAAAAGCTCCTCAAACTATCCATACTGAAATCAAGCGTGGGACAGTCCGACAATGTCTTGGAAAAGGACGCTTTAAAGAGGTTTATTCTGCCGACTATGCTCAACAGGCTTATGAAAATAATCGCAAGCGCTCGGTCAAGAAATCAAGATTGAACAAGGAGCTGAAGGAAAAGATTCTCCACTATCATAACCAAAAATTTTCGCCTGAAATGATGGTCAAGGCTAAAGGCGTTAACGTGGGAATTTCAACCATTTACTATTGGATTCATCATGTAAAATTGGGGTTAAGCAAACAGGAACTGCTTTACCCTAGAAAAGGAAAAGCGCTTA
>NZ_VMKV01000086.1:0-8572 GCF_013276335.1 Streptococcus sp. 2100
TCATATGCAACCTCAAAACAGTGTTTTGAGCTGACTCTGTCAGTTCTATCCACAACCTCAAAACTGTGTTTTGAGCAGCCTGCGGCTAGCTTCCTAGTTTGCTCTTTGATTTTTATTGAGTATTAAAATAAGGATAAGAGAAAACAGGAATATCTATATCCTTGTGCCCAAAAAACCACTGCCTCCCCCAGATAAGCCTGAGGAAAGCAGTGATTCTTATTTTAGGAGTTAGGAATGAATACACGAAATCAATTTAGCTGATTATTTTTTGTTTTTCAAGAATTCATCGTATTGTTTTTGCATTTCGTTCAATACTTTTTCGTAGGAACCTTCAGATTTCAATTTTTCCATCAATTCTGGAATCGCTTTATCTGGGTCAAATATAATAAAATGAAATAAGAATCGAGCAATTTAATTTTGGAATCCAAATCAATTTATAACAATATTTTAGAAGAGATGCTGTACTATTCTAAATTCAATATAATAATTTAACCATATTTTATGAGATATGTAAATCTAATAACTTATTTTATAAAGACATTATCACATTCGAATTACAAATCACAAATACTTTATTTTGCGATTGACATTATAAAAAAAAAGTAGTACAATGTAAATGAAATCGGTTTCACTGAAATACAAAGGAGGTATTGTGATGACAAATTTGAAAAAATGCATCGCATTAGGACTGGGAGTCGCTTGCTTACTCCCCTTAGCTAGTCAGACTGTTTCTGCTAAGATGGTGTATTTCAATCTTCATGTTACACGCGAAGACTATTCCGTTAGTAGCCGAAAAACTGAAAAAACAGACGGCTCCCCTGCTGTTGCTAATATCACAGGTGGTCTTGGTTGGGGAAAAAAGGTCAGAATTCGCGCTTGGACTGCTGCTGAGGATGAGCCTGCAACTGAGATGAAAATAGCTGATTCAAATGGTCGCTATAATCTTCGCTATAACAATGGTTATGGAACAATTGGACGCTATTATTATCTCAACGCCTCTAAATATGGTTGGCTCAATTCGAATATAACAGGACGTTTTGACCCTTAATTCGTCTCAAAACAAAAAGTAACAAACATTGGGTTATTCGCTAGTTTATCATGTGAGCGCTCACTAGCCTAACGCCCCCTTCTAAGAGTAGAGGCATCATCTAAAAAGTATCATGTCTCTGCTCCTTTTTTAAAGGAGCTTTTTACTATGAAAAAATACCTATTATTTCTACTTATTCTTCCCTTTATCTTTTTAACAGCTTGTCAATATAGCCAAAAGCAAACAACTGAGATAAATAAGGAAAATCTTCCCATAAAAGAAGGTTATAAAGAGATAACAGAGCAAATCTATCTATCAGACCAGATAGATACCTCCTATAAAGAAGAATTGCCTTTTTGGGACTCAAAAAAAGGAGACAAAGAAACATTGGTAACAGCTATCCAAAATTTTATGGGAAGCGATAGTGAAATTAGTGAAATTATTGCCGATAAGAATCCTTTAACCAGACTCCAAAAAGGAAAGACCAGAGCAGATATTACCGTCAATAAAACTGGATCATGGATTCATTTAACATCTGATCAAATATCAGATCTATCAAGTGTTTTCCACAACCTACGATTAGACGCTATTGAAAATAATCTAAATCTAACCGACTTTAAAGAAGAACTTCCATTTTCAAAAGAAGACAGTGTTAACAAAGTTAAGCAGTTTCTAGATACCCTCCAATTAGGATTTGATGATTATGATTATCTCATCTACGCTATCTCAAAAGAAACACTCCTTGAGTATCTCCCAACCTACGAAAGAAATGCCAAAGAATTAAAAGGGACAAAAATAGAGAAAGACAGTCTGACTGATATGTGCTATGTTACTGTTTTTCCAAAACTTTCTAGTAAAAGAGTTATTGATGGCGAAACTCAGCTAGGTTCATCCGGAGAGATTAGTTTTATTCATGGTCCTGACCTAAACTTTATCATCACCCAAGCAGGGATTCAAGGAATTGATTTATCTGGTGTTATCTTACCGACTCAAAAAATAGATAAAATGGCGACTCTTTCTGTCCAAAAAGGATTAGATGTTTTAAAAGAAAAATACGAAAATTTGATTTTGGACAGTCCAATTTATATTGAGTCATTTACAATTGAGTATATACCTATTCCCACTCAAGAAAAAGAACTCTATGGAGGAAATCTCTATCGTCCCTTCCTAATCTATACAATCAAAGAAAAAGATCGTATAGATAAAGCAGTTATCGATCCCACAAACTGGAAAGAGGTAAGTTAGATGAAACTACTTCTCCCCTTTAAATATACGCTAAAAGATTGGAGGATTTGGATTGGATTACTCTTTTCCTTAGTAGTTGCATTGATGATGTCCTATACAGATTTAACAATAAAACTAGACGGAAGAAATTCACTTGCAGTCCCTGATTATTTCATGCTCTCCTTCTCTAGAAATCTAGCAATGTCATTATATATCTTAACAGCAGCTTCCACTGTAGTAACAGACTTTTCACAAGACTACCATCAAAATAGACTTCCTTTTTTACTTAGTCGTATGTCTCTGCGACAATACGCTTCTTCCTTCGTCAAACGGTTAATTTTCCGTTCTTATTTTGTAGGACTGACCTTAGGATTCTGTTTTTTAATTCTCCTCTCCTTTTATTTTCCCCTCACTAATTCTCACTACTCATCTACTTTTAGCAATCAGTGGTTGTTAAATCAAGGATTTATATTCCTTTTCTACTTCCTTCTCATTAGTCTAATTGGACTCTATTTTGCATTCTTTACTCTATTAGGTGGAGTTCTTTCCGTTTTTTACCCTAATGTGTTAATGGTCTATCTTCTTCCAAGTACAGCCTGGTTTGTCCTCACAACATTTGGTTTAGAGAGAGTTCTCCCTTTTTTTACTCTACCACATATCGTCTTAACGACAGATGATTATTTACGAGAAGGGCTAGCATATTTTCAAGTAGGTGACGAAAACTTTCGAAATATTTTTTCGTTGCTTTATCCTTATATTTTCTTAACTCTATGGGCACTTTTGTCAATAGAGATCATTCGACTAGCTCTTAAAAAACATTGGCATTTTTATGATAAGGAGTAATCTTATGGAGATTATACGTGTAGTAACTATTCTCTTAAAACAACAATTCACCTTTAAACGATTGTTGCCTATCTTAATTTTCTTTCACCTCTATACTTTGATTTTAATGCTACCTTTTTCTAATTTAGCTAATCACTTCAAAGAAACTTATCCTGTCAGCATTGTAACTGTTCTCTTCACGAGTCAATGGTTCACTGCAATTTCTATTTTATCTGTCATACTACTATTTAGCAATCTTCCTTTAAAAGATACTTTCCAGTTTTGGTTAATCTTAAAAATCGGACAGAAAAAGTGGATGCTCTCCCAGTTTATTTATCTGCTTATCGCGAGCTTAATCGCTTCGATTTACCAAATCATCAGCATTTTAATCACTTTTCTCCCTACACTACACCTTTCAAATCATTGGGGACGTCTCCTACCCTCCCTAGCTCAAGGACGCATTTCATTTCCGGAAGGTGTTGATAGCATGACGCATCTACGCTCAATTATACTGCAATATTATTCTCCCTATGGCGCTTTTTTTCAAATATTCTTATTGTTATTCCTTATGTTCATATTGATTGGGGGAGTGATTTTCGTTTTCAATAGTTATTATTCTAATTTAGGAAATACCTTAGCCTGTGGATTAGTTATTGTAGAATTATTTATTACAGAAGCTTCACGTTTCTGGATTAAATTTTTATCTCCTTTAACTTGGCTAGACTTCCATTATATTAAATACGAAGCCCATTCTGGCTTACTATCCCTACCAGAAATAATTACTCGTATCCTACTTTTATACCTTTTGCTCACCATAATCCTAGTTGTTATGAAAAAAATAAGGAGACAATAGATATGACAGACTTACATTTAAAATCTATTCGTAAAAACTATAAACACAATGTAATTTTTGAAGACCTTTCCTTTGAATTTTCCAGTGGAAATATATACGGAATTGTTGGATATAACGGTTCAGGAAAAACAGTTTTACTCAAGTGTTTAGCGGGATTAGAAGGTATAACTGAAGGAAAAATCGAATTAGATGGAAACATACTTGGAATAGATTTTCCCTTCTTACCAAGTGTAGGTGTTATTATTGAGACTCCAGGATTTCTGGAAGGTTATTCTGGTTTTGATAACTTACATCAACTAGCTCTAATCAAAAATAAAATAGGAGAGAAAGAAATCATTCAGAGTATGATAGATGTAGGACTCAATCCTAGTTCTTCTAAAAAAGTAAAACACTACTCTTTAGGAATGAAACAAAAATTAGCTCTAGCACAGGCTTTTATGGAAAATCCAGATATATTACTCTTAGATGAACCAATGAACGGACTTGATAAGCAATCTGTTCAAAAAATTCGAGAAAAATTACTCCACCTAAAAGAAAAGGGGAAACTTATTATTCTAGCTTCTCATATAGAGCAAGATATCGAATGTCTCTGTGATGAAGTTCTATACTTGGGATAAGAATGATTTATTACAGAGACAACACTCCTCATAAAATAGCAATTTTATACAAAAAGACCAACTATACCTGAATTATATTAGTTGGTTTATTTTTCATTCAAAAAATCACTGCCTTCCCCAGATAAGCCTGAAGAAAGCAGTGATTCTTATTTTAGGAGTTAGGAATGAATACACGAAATCAATTTAGCTGATTATTTTTTGTTTTTCAAGAATTCATCGTATTGTTTTTGCATTTCGTTCAATACTTTTTCGTAGGCACCTTCAGATTTCAATTTTTCCATCAATTCTGGAATCGCTTTATCTGGGTCTACAGTACCAGTGTTGATAGCTGTATCAAATTGTTGCATTGTGTTAGCAATAGCTGAGATTTCAGATTTCACATTGTCAGTATTGAAGATAAATCCAAGCGCTGGAGATTCTTTAGCTTCTGCCAATTCTTTCTTAGAATTTTCGATTTGTTGGTCTGTAACGTTTTCGTTGATATAAAGAATCCAGTTGTTACCAGTGTTCCATCCACCCATGTGAGTGTTTCCATTATAAGCATCAAGAACGCGAACACGGTTTTCTTTACCTTCAATTTTTTCCCAGTTCTTGCCTTCTGGACCGTAAACAAGACCGTTCAAAAGTTCTGGGTTCGTATTCAAGAGGTTCAAGATTTCCATTGATTTTTCTTTGTTCTTAGAGTTGTTTGAGATGACAAAGTTAGCAACTTGGGTTGTTTGGTTTTTCTTGATGAAGTTAGTGATTGGTTTGATTTGGATATCTTTGTTGGCAACACGTGAAAGCAAGCTGTTACCGTAGTCAGCTGGTCCTACTGTTTCTTCACGAACGAACCAAGTATCTTGTTGAATGTCAAATGAAGTATCGCTTGTTGCGACATCTTTTGGAATGTAGCCTGCTTCATAGAATTTGTGAAGAGTCTTCAAGTGTTCTTTGAAACGAGGCACTTCGTAACGGTTTACAACTTTAGTAGTATCACCTTCAAGGTCAATAACGAATGGAAGCCCGTTTGCTACTGGGTAGTCAAAGTTATCAGATGGGATGAAAACTTTACCAATAGCAAATGGTACTACGTCTGGAGCTTTTTCTTTAATTTGTTTCAAGACTGGCTCAAGAGTTTCATATGAAGTGACACCTGAAATATCGATACCATATTTGGCAAGGAGAGTTCCGTTGAAGGCAAAGTTTTGAGATGATGCAACGTTGGCCGCAACTGGAACAGCGTAAATTTTACCATTTACAGTATTACCCTTGATGTAGGCTGGGTCAAGTGCTTTGTAAAGGTCTTTACCTTCTTTTTTGTACAATTCTGTCAAGTCAGCATAAGCACCTTTTTGAGCATTTACAATGTAGTTATCTGCAAAGGCAATATCATAGTTTTCACCAGATGATGTGATAACTGACATTTTCTTACCATAGTCACCCCAGCCAAGGTATTGGATATCCAATTTGGCACCAACTTTTTCTTCGATGATTTTGTTGGCATTTGCTAACAATTCATCCAAGTTATCTGGTTTGTCACCGATTTGGTACATTTTGATAACAGGTTTGTCACCTGAATCAGCAGCTTTTTTGCTGTTACCTGTCAAGTTTCCACAAGCAGCAAGACCTGCAGCCAAAGCGACTACACTAGCAGATGCAAAAGCATATTTTTTCCAGTTTTTCATGATAAAAACTCCTTTTTTTATTTTTAAACTTATAAACAATGTAATGATGTTAACTTCACGCAAGGGAAGTTTGGAAATGAGAAATGTTCTTTCTCAATAAACACTATTCTTTCACACCACCGATAGTCAAACCTTTTACAAAGTAGCGTTGGAAGAATGGATACAAAATCGCGATTGGAAGGGTTGCAACCACAACCATGGCCATACGACCTGTTTCTTTCGGTAGAGCAACTCCCAGTTGACCAGTCAAGCCGACCGCTTTGGCAATGTAGTCCATATTTTGTTGGATTTGCATAAGCAAATATTGCAATGGATACAAGTTGTCACTCTTGATGTAAAGAAGGGCGTTGAACCAGTCATTCCAGAAACCAAGTGCTGTCAAAAGCGTGATGGTTGCGATACCTGGTAGTGACAATGGCAAACAGATTTGGAAGAAAATCCGAGCCTCACTGGCACCATCGATACGAGCCGATTCGAGAATGGCTTCTGGAATGGTCTTCTTGAAGAAGGAACGCATCAAGATGATGTTAAATGGTGAGAGAAGCATTGGAACAATCAAGGCCCAAACAGTATCCCCAAGCTGAAGCACACGGGTCACCATGATATAACCTGGTACCAAACCAGCGTTGAACAACATACTGAGAAGGACGAAGATGGTAAAAAATCTGCGATACTTAAATGTTGTCCGTGAGATAGCGTAGGCATAGGTTGTTGTGATAAAGACATTTGTAAATGTCCCAACTACGGTTACAAAGACAGAAATGAAGAGGGCTTGTAAGATTTTATCCTTAAACTGTGCCAAGAACTCAAAACCGTCTAATCCAAATTGGGATGGGAAGAAGCTGTAGCCGTATTGGAGGAGGCTTTTCTCGTCCGTCACTGAAATAATGACAACGAATACGAAGGGTAGGATACAAGAGAGGGCAATCAAACCCGAAATGATACTGAAGAAGATATCTGCTTTCTTACTGAAGGAGTGAATGCCGACATTATCAATTTTTTCTTTTTTAATTTTCTTTTCTGCCATATTCTCCTCCTTTCTAGAACAAAGCTGAGTTTGGATCAACTCGTCTTGCCAGTAAGTTTGATAGAACCACCAGAATCAAGCCGACTACTGATTGGTAGAGACCTGCTGCTGAAGCCATCCCGATATCCGCTGTCTGGGTCAAACCATTATATACATATACGTCCAAGACGTTGGTTACGTTATAAAGCTGACCAGCATTGTGAGGGATTTGGTAGAAGAGACCGAAGTCTGCACGGAAGATATTTCCGACTGCAAGGATGGTCAATACAGTTACCAGCGGTGTCAACTGCGGAATGGTTACATTGCGAATCCGTTGCCATTTGCTGGCTCCGTCTACTGTCGCTGCTTCGTAGTAGGTTGGATCAATTCCCATGATTGTCGCATAGTACATGACACTGCTATATCCAAAACCTTTCCAAATACCTAGGAAAAGTAGGAGATAGGGCCAAATTCCCAAATCAGCGTAGAAGTTGACTTCTTTTAGACCAAGACTTTCCAATAAATGGTTGAACACCCCTTTATCAATGTTTAGGAAGGCATCTGTAAAGAAACTGATGATAACCCAAGACAAGAAGTAAGGGAACAACATAGAAGTTTGGAAAATCTTCACCATTCTCTTGGAACGGAGTTCACTGAGGATAATGGCAATCCCTACAGATACAACCAAACCTAGAAAGATAAAGCCAAGATTGTATAGGACAGTATTTCGTGTGATAATAAAGGCGTCTCTTGAACTAAATAAGAATCTGAAATTATCAAGTCCGACCCATTTACTATTTATGATACTATCTATGAAACCATTACTGGTCATGTGGTAGTCTTTGAAGGCAACCACGTTCCCAAATACTGGAATGTAGAAGAATAGAATCAACCAGAGCGCCCCTGGCAAAACCATCAAGAGAAAGATCCAGTTGTCTCTCAAGGTTTTTGAAAACTTATTCATAATTTCCCCCCTTTTTTATTTTGATATCCATCTAAAAATTCCTTTTTAGACTTTTGATAACGATTACATTATTAGTATACTCCTATTTGCAGATTAGGTTAAACTCCTAATTATAGAAAAAACTCCACAAATTATGTAGCAGATTTAAAACTTTATCACCACTATCAAACAAATGTTCTAAATCAATTGTTTATTTTATCTCTATTAGCCTAATGATAGATACCTTGTTATGACGCACTGACACTAAATTTTAGGACAACTGATGCTAGCTAGTATTTTCAGAAGAAAAGTAACCGTCCAATAACGAAGTATATTGAAAAATCTCCAGACTAGGGAACTCACGGATAGTTCCTAATCTGGAGATTTCTTATTTGCACTTTTCTTGTACAACT
>NZ_VMKV01000087.1:0-11713 GCF_013276335.1 Streptococcus sp. 2100
TCGTTATTGGGCGGTTACGTTTATCTTAATTATATATACTCTTAAAACCCAAGGGGTAAAAATCCCCCCTTACAATCCTACCATTTCATCAAGCCAGCTAGAGAAATTGGCTTCCTTTGTATCTTCATCATTCCATTCAAAATCTTCCAAGTATGTTCTATTAGTGATTAGTTTGACACGTTTGTTTTGGTATTGGGGATCTAAATAGAATAGGGGGTCTCTTCACTATACAAGTTAGCGAGGACCCGAACTCTTTTCCTATACTCTACTCGTTTTATTGGACCACTTTTTGAGACAATTCTAGTGTATATGTTTTATACAATTGATGGCAAGTTTGATTCTCTCCTATTTTAATCAAGGAAACACAAGGTAAGACAAGTCCTGACCAGATAGACTCTAGTATTTCCTCACGATTTGAATGTTCTTCTAACTTGGCAACAATCTGAGGAGCCATCTTATAGTAGGATTCAATTTCCTCCTGACCACCATCTTTAAAAGCTAGATAAGAATCCCTGAATTTTCGCAAAGTCATCAATTCATCACAGTCATCTGCCAATCCCTTGTAAGTTACAGCTGCTTCTGTCAAATAACAACCTCTTTGTTCAATCTGATAGTAAGCATCTGGTTCACCAAAAAATCCAGTTCTAGAGTGCACATATCTCTCTGCATCACTCCTACGTTGAAAAACAGCTACTTCTCTTCCCTTACGATATACAATAAATTCCATTTCTTTTACCTCCCTATCTTACAATATTTAATAATTCCTCATAACTTGAAACCACATCATAGATGTGCTGATCATTAATCAATCCAGCTTGAGCTAACGCTTTAAAATGAGCACGCGCACAGGAAATTTTTGCTTGCTCAGCTTGTTTTAATTGAAGACTAGACATAGAGCCTTTTGTTTCTGCAACAAAATAGATATGCTTGACACTACCTTCACGGAAGGCGATTGCCCAGTCAGGGTTATAGTTTCCAAGTGGAGTCGCAATACTGAACTTCCCTGGTAACTTCACATAAACACGAACATCCTCGTATTGTTCCAAAGATTCTTTAAACGTCTTCTCCGTATTTGAATCAACTTTTACAAAATTGTAAATCCCTTTTTTGGATTCAAGTAAGTGATCATCTGATCTGTTAGCAGTTTCAGGATTGTCATAAAACAAGTCCATATCATACTCTTCATTTAACACATTATACTGAATATGCTTGATAATTTGACTTGCTTTTTGTTCATTAATAAGCTTTGAAACCTTAAGAATAAACTCTTCTGGATTTTGTTTAAACTTGTCAAATTGGTAGACATAGATTTTACTTAATATTTCCGCAACCAATTTACGAGTTAAACCAGTCTGCTCAGCAATCTCCCCTAGCAAATCATATTTGGTCATAATCTGCGAATCCGTTAGATATTCTTGTTGGCGATCATTTTCAGCTACCGTAAAGTTCAGTCCCTCTTCTTTACTCATATCTGCTGCACTTGCTTGAGTTATTTGGAAACTTGGTTTGCTAACGACTAATTTCTCATTGATATAGTCAACCGAATGTTTTACCAATTCCGCATCATCAAATTCTACTTGATAGCTGGTCTTTCGATTGATTTGCTTCCAGAGATTTAAGAATTCTTTTCGAGCAATATTTTCTTGATTGACCTCATTTGAGAACTGAATGACTGAATGATTGGCATTTTCAATTTCATACTGTCCAACATGATAAACGCTCTCCAATATCTCTACCAGCTTATCCTCATAACCTGCTAGTGTTTCAGACAGTTGTAACTGATGATTTTCTTTTGCAGTAAAATATTCTGTAGTTAATTGCCCTTCACGGTCTATATAGCCTTGTCGGATCAAATCAAAGTGAATCGAATCTGCTTGTTCCTTGGTAATACGTCTTGTTTGTCCTTCTTGATTGGTTAGAACTTTATTCGCAAAAAGACTAACATCCACTTTTGCAGGACGATCTGCTAAGAGTTCTTTGATTTCTTCTTGTAGACTTCGAGCAAATTGATCATAACTTTCATTTGCAATTACTGTCAGTTTATTGATTTCATGAACATCATTTCCTAAGAGTTCAAAATCCTGACGAATTCCGTTTTGGTCAACTGCCAAACGCATACCACGACCGATTTCTTGACGTTTACGGGTTTCTGCTGAAGATTGCTTCAGCGTACAGATTTGAAAGACATTAGGATTATCCCATCCCTCTTTTAGAGCTGAGTGAGAAAATAGGAAACGAACTGGCTCTTCAAAGCTCAACAAACGCTCCTTGTCCTTCATAATCAAGTCATAGGCATCGGTGTCATTTGAAAGATTACTTTTCTTTTCACTGGCAGATTTATAATCTACGAAAATGGTCTTATCTGACTTCTTCACTTTATCTACCGAAAAGTAACCAGCATGAACTGAATTTCCCTCAAGATTAGCCTCCAAATATCTACGATAAGGAGTTGGTTCCTGTGTTCGGATAAACTGGTTTACTTGATTTCGATATTCTTCTTCAAAAATCTGAGCGTATTCACCATTATAGGCATCATTATGTTCATCATATTGTTTATACTTGGCCACTTCATCGATGAAAAATAGGGATAATACTTTAATTCTTCGATTGTACAGTTTACTTTCTTTTTCGAGATGACTTTTTATAGTTTCTCGGATTTGAATTCTTCTGATGCTCGACTCATCCACTTCCCCTATCACTTCACCAACATGAAGTTCTTGCGTCACGCCAACTTGAAGTTTGTTCTCCCTTGCATCAAAGTGACTAAGGGTCATTCCTTTATAAGCAGATAAATTCCCTGATTCAGCGTATAAATCAAAGGGTTCTTCCACTACCTTCAATTTCCTTTTGACACCTGACTGCGTTTTTACTTCAAACTCAATTTTTGCTTTGGGTGCTCCTGTTTTTTGTGGAATGATTTCTTGTAGATAAAGATAGCCTTGTGTCCCGGTCGTCCCAGTTTGCTCAATAGCCTTAACCGCAATCTTTTTCACTAATTTTTGATTGTAAGCATCCATGGCATCCAATCTATAAACCATATCATGCTTTTCCTTGTGTGTAGCCGAATAGCGTAGCGTAAACAATGGCTTAAAATCTTTTAGTCTTTCCTTTGTCTGTTTCCCTTCAACAGATTGAGGCTCATCAATAATCATAATCGGATTCATAGCTGCCAATACATCAATCGGACGACGCCAACGGAAACTTTCCTGCTCAGAATGAATCCGTCGCGCATCTTTCCCTTTCGCATTAAAAGCTTGAGAGTTGATGACCATAATTTGAAGGTCTGACGAATTGGCAAAACTATCCAAATCACCTAAACGTGAAGAATCGTAGACAAAATAGCGTGGTTGTTTGCCATACTCCATCTGAAAGTGGCTTGACATGATCTGTAGAGATTTGAGAACTCCTTCACGAATGGCTACACTTGGAACGACAATGACAAATTTAAGCCAGCCATAGCGTTTATTCAACTCCATAATTGTACGGATATAAGTGTAGGTCTTCCCTGTTCCCGTCTCCATCTCTATGGAAAAATTATAAGCTTCTCGTCCAGCAATCATATCAATCGATAGTTTATCAGAAGGACGCAAACCATAGCGAGTTTGCATAGTATGAACATTTTCTCGTATACTTGCTTGACTCAATTGAATCGGTGCATTTCGATAAGCATCTAAAACCAAATCTACCTCATCTGACTTGAGACGACCTAGATCCGCCATATACTGAACTCCAGTATGTTTGGCTTGCCCTTGAAATAAATCTGCAATGGCACTAACCGCATCCAACTGGAATTGTTGTTTTTTAAATTGTAATCTCATTGCAAATACCTCCCAAGAACAAGTAACTAAGAATAAATAAGATAATAACAATCGGTTGAATATTTACGAAAATATTATCCATGCTAAAATCTAACTGTCTAATTTCTTTACACTTTGCTCTATGATAATCGTACTCACTATAATTTTCTTGTTGCTGAAGAATAAGATTATATTTTTCTACTATAACTTTAAATTTAGCATTCTTCTTTTTAAAATTATAACCTTGTAGAGATAACCATTGAAGTGATTCTTTAAGTTTATTAATTTCTATATGGTGATAATGGAATTTCAAAGCACGTTCTCTATAGTTTAATGTGGACACATAATATTGAATGATAACTGTATACATAGAAAAACATCCTGAAACCACTTTTTTTATCAAACCTTCATTTGGAACTATCAATGAAATAACTAATAAGGTACTAGATAAAATAGCCATCAAAAGTAAATACATGTCCCACTTACTAGCATATCCCTCAAGTCGTTCACTAGCCAAAATACGAGCTCGTCTAACTATTTTTAGTTTTCTAATTTCATCTTGAATCATTTCATCAAGCTTCTCAAAATTGCTATTTTTGCTATTATTCTTCTTTTTGATATTTTTGACGTTTTTATTAAAACTCATAGCCTACACCACCTTCACTTTCGTATGTGGTGACAATTCTTTGAAGATTTCACTTACGTTAATCTTATCTGCTGAATTGGCAAATGAGCTATCACGGAAAACAGTACGGAGTGGTTGTGCTTGAGCGATGTGACGGATAACTTCTTCAGAGATTTCATCTTCAAAACAAGCCATGAGTGATCCTTGATCTACATCATAAACTTCTGCTCCTGCTACTTTCTCCCAATCAATAGCTAATGACAATTCCATTCCCCATGTCAGCATAACTTGGAAAAGTAGGTCAAGCCCAGTACGTCCTTCCTTGATATTGGATACACTATCAAAAAGTTCTCCTTGGATAAATTGATCTGGCCGAGCTGAAACATCTTTGAAATTAGAAGAAGCTAACTTGTAGGCCTTAAATCCAAAGTCTTGTTTGCCAACCAACTCTGGATGCTCTTCCTGAATCTTTGCAGCAGCACGACGTATCCGTTCACGTGAAATCTGATCAATAGTTTCATAACCTGCTTCTTTAGCAGCAGACTTATCAGCTACTTCCTCATCCAAAGTACACAGGATAAACTTACGATTTCCACCATCTTCCGCATTCAGTTGCATGACTGCATCTGCCGTAGTACCAGAACCACCAAAGAAGTCAAAAATAATAGATTCTTCTTGACTATAAAGCTGTATAACACGTTTTAATAATGGTACTGATTTTGGATATGTAAAATAAGCATTTCCATCAAATAGTCTCTTTAAATCTTGACTAGCAGATTGTGAATGTCCAACATCTTGATATTTCCAAATTGTCATTGGAGTTATCGTCTGTTTAGTCTCTGATAAAAATCGTTTTATCGATGGTACATTATCTCCATTCGGACCAAACCAAATGCGCTTATCCAAAACAAATTCTTCAAATCTATCTCGATTCAATCTCCAACTATAACCACTTGGTGGCATAACTTTACGTCCACTTGGTGTCACAATTTCGTAAATATTATTTTGAATTGCTGGACCAACTGATAGATCTCCAGATTTCCATATTCCTCTTGGATCATTATCAGGATTTGAATAACGATCATTAGCCTCATCACTTCTAGGTAATCCATTACATACTGAAATTTCTATATTTTTTGAATACGCCAAAATATAGTCATGACTCTCTGAAAAGTGCTTTTTCAAATTTACAGGCGAATATGCACGTTCCCAAATTACATTAGCTATAAAATTCTCCTCCCCAAATATCTCATCACAGATAGCTTTCAGATTAGCTTGTTCATTATCATCGATAGAGATAAAGATGACACCTGAATCTTTGAGAAGATTACGCGCTAGGCGGAGGCGTGGATACATCATATTGAGCCAGTCTGAGTGATAACGGGCCGAAGTTTTTTCATTTTTTGTGAGCCCAATTACTTGGCGTCCTTCTTCATCCAAAAGTTCCATCTCTTCCTTCAACTCTTCGTCTGTTTTTTGGAACTTATCAGAGTATACAAAGTCTTTCCCTGTATTATAGGGTGGATCGATATAAATCATATCGATTTTTCCTAGATAGGATTCTTGTAAGATTTTCAAGACTTCTAAATTATCTCCAGTAATAAAGACATTTTCACTGTTTTCAAAGTCAACACTTTCATCAAGATCTGGTCTTAAGGTTTTGGTAGTTGGTCGCCCAGCTTCTGCAATAGCTTCACGCTTTCCAACCCAAGTAAACTCATAGGATTCTCGACCATCCACAATTTCCTCTGATAAAAACTGTTTAAGCTTCTCAAAGTCAATCGCAGGATGTAATCTGCCGTATTCATCCCTCTTTTCCGTCAGAACTTCAGGAAAAAGTTGACCAATTTTTGAAATATTATCTGTAAAAACATCTTTGGAAGTGAGAGTTAATTTCTCAAGTCCAGACTTTTCACCTGTGTGCTGTGCTGTGCTGTGCTGTGCTGTGCTCATGGTAGTATCCTTTCTTAGCTTTGTCAAGCTTTTGTAATTTTAATTTTATAAAAAATTAAGTCGGCTTATCCTATCTTTGTAATGCTTCATTTTTAATACATTACAGCTTCATTTTATCAAAAATAAGGATTGAAATCAAAAGAGTTCTCTAATCTCAATTTCTGATTTTTCTTTATATTTATACTCTTCAAAAATCTCTTCAAACCACATCAACGTCGCCTTACCGTANNCAAAACAGTATTTTGAGCAGCTTGCGTCTAGCTTCCTAGTTTGCTATTTGATTTTCATTGAGTATTATTATTTTTTATTCTTTACAGATTCAAAATAGACCTTTATTATTTTTCTAAAAAAGGAAAGCCCTGCGGCCTTCCTTTGTCTTACTTACGTTTCTTCTTCGCTTTCTTCATTTTGTTAGCCATTCGTTTCATAGACTGTTTCATGGCAAATTCGCCAATTTTACCTTTGAGTCCGCCACCAAACATCTGGCTCATATCGGGCATTCCTGCTCCTCCGAGAGCTGATAAGTCAGGCATACCACCTTGTCCCATCATTCCTTCAAGGGCAGACATATCCATTCCTCCCATATTTGGCATATTTTTGGGAAGATTGTTTGGATTGATCCCCATCTGTTTCATCATCTTGTTCATATCTCCAGACATGACACCCTGCATGAGCTGTTTAGCCTGGTTAAAGTCTTTGATGAATTTATTGACTTCGACAAAGGTATTTCCAGAACCTGCGGCAATACGACGTCGACGGCTTGGATTTAGCAAATCTGGGTTTTCACGTTCTTCAGGTGTCATCGAAGACACGATGGCACGTTTGCGCGCAATCTGGCGTTCATCTACCTTCATGTTTTGAAGGGCTGGGTTGTTGGCCATACCTGGAATCATCTTGAGCAAGTCTTCCATCGGCCCCATGTTTTGCACCTGATCCAACTGATCAATGAAATCATTGAAATCAAAGGTGTTTTCACGCATCTTCTCAGCCATTTCAAGGGCCTTTTGCTCATCGTATTCTTGAGAAGCTTTCTCAATCAGAGTGAGCATATCCCCCATGCCAAGGATACGGCTAGACATACGATCTGGGTGGAAGGTTTCAATGTCCGTAATCTTTTCACCTGTACCAGTGAACTTGATTGGTTTTCCAGTAATGTGACGAACAGATAGAGCAGCACCACCACGAGTATCGCCATCAATCTTGGTAAGGATAACCCCAGTCACTTCCAACTGATCATTAAACTCACGCGCAACATTGGCTGCTTCTTGACCAATCATGGCATCAACGACGAGGAGAATTTCATTTGGTTGAGCCAGTGCTTTTACGTCACGAAGCTCATTCATCAATAGCTCATCAATCTGCAAACGACCTGCCGTATCAATCAAGACATAGTCATTATGATTGGCTTGTGCTTGTTCCAAACCTTGACGTACAATCTCAACAGCTGGAACCTCTGTCCCAAGTGCAAAGACAGGCACATCAATCTGTTGTCCCAAGGTCTTAAGCTGGTCAATGGCAGCTGGACGATAAATATCCGCCGCAATCATCAAAGGACGAGCATTTTCTTCTTTCTTAAGTTTGTTGGCCAATTTACCGGCAAAGGTTGTTTTACCAGCCCCCTGTAAACCAACCATCATGATGATGGTTGGAATCTTAGGTGACTTGATAATCTCAGCTGTATCAGAACCTAAAACGGCTGTCAGTTCCTCATCAACGATTTTAATAATTTGTTGCGCTGGGTTAAGGGTATCAATGACCTCATGCCCGACTGCACGCTCACGAACTTTCTTAATAAAGTCCTTTACAACAGGCAAGGCAACGTCGGCCTCAAGCAAGGCCAAGCGAATTTCTTTGGTTGCCTCTTGGACATCAGATTCAGAGATTTTTCCTTTTTTACGTAGATTTTTAAAGACGTTCTGTAAACGTTCTGTTAAACTTTCAAATGCCATTTTTCTTCCTCTTATTCTCTATTATCAATGCTTGTTAAAATTTCTATCTGCTCTTTCAGAAAGTCATCATTGGGATAGCGCTCCAAAATCTGGTCAAAAATCTGACTGCGGACAATGTAGTCAGAGTACATGTGCAATTTCATCTCATAATCTTCCAGAATCTTTTCTGTTCGCTTGATATTGTCATAGACAGCCTGACGACTGACACCGAACTCCTCGGCAATCTCAGCAAGGCTGTAATCATCAGCGTAGTAGAGCTCGATATAATTCATTTGCTTATCTGTCAAAAGCGCTGCATAAAATTCAAAGAGCGCATTCATACGATTGGTTTTTTCAATTTCCATAACTTTTATTATACCAAAAATTAGCCTAATCTACCACACTAGGAAGTCAATACAAGAAGATAGCTAGCAAAATTTGAAAAAATTTGAAAAAAATAAGATCCTAGCCCCAAGTAATTTCCAATTGATAGCTAGCAAAGGGATGTCCCTCTTGATTTTGTAGTTGATAATCTAGTTCAATCTTTTGTCTATCAACTTGATAATGGCTCGTTTGGATGATAAACTCCTGCATGCCCATAGGTGTAGGAATATAGGCTAAACTATCACTATCCTTTAAAAAGCGCATAATGGTCTTGGGATTGGAAAAACGACTCATCACCAGTTCTTGACCATGAAATTTAATGACTACTTTTTCCTTTTCCTCATTATAGAAAAACAGGTAGCTATAATCTCCTTTTTTATGCACTTCCACGTCATAAAGCTGGTCAATCACTTCCAACTGCTCATCAAACTGAATCGTATTTCGCATCCGAATCTTCACATCAGGTCCTCTTTCTTGTCTCTTGTCCTACTATTTTACCAAAAAGAGCAGGATTTTGCTATAATGGTCATATGAACGAAAAAGTATTCCGTGACCCTGTTCACAACTACATCCATGTCAATAATCAAATCATCTACGACTTGATCAATACAAAAGAATTTCAACGCTTGCGCCGTATTAAGCAACTGGGAACTTCCAGTTATACCTTCCACGGTGGAGAACACAGTCGCTTCTCCCATTGTCTTGGAGTCTATGAGATTGCTCGTCGCATCACGGAGATTTTTGAAGAAAAATATCCTGAAGAATGGAATCCTGCCGAGTCTCTCTTGACCATGACCGCTGCTCTCCTACACGACCTTGGGCATGGTGCCTACTCCCATACTTTTGAACATCTCTTTGATACAGACCATGAAGCCATTACTCAGGAGATTATTCAAAGTCCTGAGACGGAGATCCACCAAGTCCTACTACAAGTAGCGCCCGATTTTCCAGAAAAGATAGCCAGTGTCATCGACCATACCTATCCTAACAAGCAGGTTGTGCAACTCATTTCCAGCCAAATCGATGCAGACCGCATGGACTATCTCTTGCGCGACTCCTATTTTACAGGAGCATCCTATGGAGAATTTGACCTGACTCGCATCCTCCGAGTCATTCGTCCTGTCGAAAGCGGTATTGCCTTTCAGCGCAATGGCATGCATGCCATCGAAGACTATGTCCTTAGCCGTTACCAGATGTACATGCAGGTTTATTTCCACCCCGCAACACGCGCTATGGAAGTTCTCCTACAGAATCTTCTCAAACGCGCCAAGGAACTCTATCCTGAGGACAAGGACTTTTTTGCACGAACTTCTCCCCATTTGCTACCTTTCTTTGAAAAAAATGTGACCTTGTCTGACTATCTAGCTCTGGATGATGGTGTGATGAATACCTACTTCCAACTCTGGATGACCAGTCCTGACAAGATTCTTGCAGACCTGTCGCAACGCTTTGTCAACCGCAAGGTCTTTAAATCCATTACTTTTTCACAAGAAGACCAAGACCAACTCGCTAGCATGAGAAAATTGGTTGAGGATATCGGCTTTGATCCCGACTACTACACTGCCATTCATAAGAATTTTGACCTCCCTTATGATATCTATCGTCCCGAATCTGAAAATCCACGGACACAGATTGAGATTTTACAAAAGAATGGTCAACTAGCCGAACTCTCTAGCCTGTCTCCTATTGTCCAATCCCTTGCTGGTAGCCGTCACGGAGATAATCGTTTTTATTTCCCGAAAGAAATGTTAGACCAAAACAGCATCTTCGCAAGTATCACCCAGCAATTTTTACACTTGATTGAGAACGACCATTTTACCCCAAATAACAACTAGAAGAGGAATTTTATGAGTATTAAACTAATTGCCGTCGATATTGACGGAACACTAGTCAACAGCCAAAAGGAAATCACTCCTGAAGTCTTTTCTGCCATCCAAGATGCCAAACAAGCTGGTGTCAAAGTCGTCATTGCAACTGGCCGCCCCATCGCAGGTGTTGCCAAACTTCTGGACGACTTGCAGTTGAGAGACGAGGGTGACTATGTGGTGACCTTTAACGGTGCCCTTGTCCAAGAAACTGCTACTGGCCATGAGATTATCAGCGAATCCTTGACCTATGAGGATTATCTGGATATGGAATTTCTCAGTCGTAAGCTCGGTGTCCACATGCACGCTATTACTAAAGACGGTATCTATACTGCCAATCGCAATATCGGAAAATACACAGTGCACGAATCAACCCTCGTCAGCATGCCTATCTTCTACCGCACACCTGAAGAAATGGCTGACAAGGAAATCGTCAAGTGTATGTTCATCGATGAGCCTGAGGTTCTCGATGCTGCAATTGAAAAGATACCAGCAGAATTTTACGAACGCTACTCTATCAACAAGTCTGCTCCTTTCTACCTCGAACTCCTTAAAAAGAATGTAGACAAGGGGTCAGCCATCACTCACCTAGCTGAAAAACTCGGATTGACCAAAAATCAAACCATGGCTATCGGTGACGAAGAAAATGACCGTGCCATGCTGGAAGTCGTTGGGAACCCCGTTGTCATGGAAAATGGAAATCCAGAAATCAAAAAAATCGCCAAATACATCACTAAAACAAATGACGAATCCGGTGTTGCCCATGCCATCCGAACATGGGTACTGTAAGAGGGTATGAATAGACGAAAACCGCTCAGTTGAGCGGTTTTTATAGTAAAATGAAATAGGAATAGGACAAATCAATTTCTAGTAATGTTTTAGAAGTCCAGATACACTATTCTAGTTTCAATCTACTATAGTATCTAATTACATACCCCCTGCTGGAATCGATAAATAGAAAAAACCTTATTTTAAGGCTCTTCCTATACTATTTATCAATAACCCTCTTTTAGAGTATGTCCGTAAGTTTGAATAATTTGTTGTATATCTTTATGCCTTAGTAATCTTGAAACAGCCCATATATCAACACCTTTTGATAATAGACTTCCTGCGAAACAATATATGGTAGAATAGTTCTATGAATTATGAAGCAAGTGAACA
>NZ_VMKV01000088.1:0-7767 GCF_013276335.1 Streptococcus sp. 2100
TTGAACTTGAAATTTGGCATAATGAGTATTAAATCAAATAAAATCCAACTATTTTGCGAACTTTTTATATTTTTTTCGTAAAAGGCTTTACAAGTTCTTAAAAACATGATATAGTAATAAAGCTTAGAAAATGAGATGATGTTTTCTAGCAAATATAAACCCGAGTAAAAAATGCCTACGGACAGGCAGGGTTGAATGCCGAAGCGTGGTTGAAAAACCACATTATTGATAGGGTTAAAAGCCTACTTTTATAAGTTGATGTTAGGACACTTGTCCTAATTCATAAATTTTTAGTGTGGTGAAAGCACACGTCATCTTGTGAAACGATCAATAAAGTACGTAATATTTGCTACTAGAGAGTTAGGAAACATCGGGAACAGACATACTCAACAGAAACAAACATAAAAACGTCAGAAGATTGCAGAGCAGGTGGAAACCTGCTCTTTTTTCATGAGTCAACCTTTAGTCGCCTTTATCTTCTTGAGGCACTAAAAATACGGTAAAGGAGTAAGTCTTGAAGAAGTTAGATCAAAACCAAGCCCCAATTTATGAGGCTTTGGTGAAGTTACGCAAGAAAAGGATTGTTCCCTTTGATGTTCCAGGTCACAAGCGTGGACGAGGAAATCCAGAACTTGTCGAACTGTTAGGTGAAAAATGTGTTGGCATTGATGTTAATTCGATGAAACCCTTGGATAATCTTGGTCACCCCATTTCGATTATTCGGGATGCAGAGGAGCTGACAGCTGATGCTTTTGGAGCAACCCATGCTTTTCTCATGATTGGTGGAACAACTTCATCGGTGCAGACTATGATTCTGTCAACCTGCAAGGCTGGAGATAAGATTATTCTGCCACGTAATGTCCATAAATCTGCTATCAATGCGCTGGTTCTATGTGGTGCCATTCCCATCTATATCGAGATGAGTGTGGATCCTAAGATTGGTATCGCTTTAGGTCTTGAAAATGACCGAGTAGCCAAGGCCATAAAGGACCATCCAGATGCCAAGGCCATTTTGATTAACAATCCCACTTACTACGGCATCTGTTCAGATCTTAAAGGTTTAACGGAAATGGCTCATGAAGCTGGCATGATGGTTTTAGTAGATGAAGCCCACGGAGCGCATTTGCATTTCACTGATAAACTTCCAATTTCTGCTATGGATGCAGGGGCTGATATGGCAGCAGTTTCCATGCATAAGTCTGGTGGGAGTTTGACCCAAAGCTCCATTTTACTTATCGGGGAGCAGATGAATTCTGAATACGTTCGTCAGATCATCAACCTGACCCAATCAACATCTGCTTCTTACCTGTTGATG
The DNA here is from genome assembly GCF_013276335.1 of Streptococcus sp. 2100. Lineage (NCBI taxonomy): Bacteria > Bacillati > Bacillota > Bacilli > Lactobacillales > Streptococcaceae > Streptococcus > Streptococcus sp. 2100. Next base: position 1,316 of record NZ_VMKV01000088.1, read on the forward strand.
GCTAGTTTGGATATTTCACGTCGCAACTTGGCCCTTCGTGGTAAAGAGTCGTTTGAGAAGGTCATTGAGCTATCCGAGTACGCTCGTCGTGAAATCAATGCCATAGGTGGCTACTATGCCTACTCAAAAGAGTTAATAGATGGTGTGTCGGTCTGTGATTTTGATGTAACCAAGCTGTCAGTTTACACTCAGGGTATTGGCTTAACAGGTATCGAGGTTTGTGACTTCCTACGAGACGAATACGACATTCAGATTGAGTTTGGTGATATTGGCAATATCTTGGCCTATATTTCGATTGGTGACCGCATCCAAGACATCGAGCGCTTGGTCGGTGCTCTTGCTGATATCAAGAGACTCTACTCACGAGATGGGAAGGACTTGATAGCAGGAGAATATATCCAGCCCGAGTTGGTGTTATCTCCTCAGGAAGCCTTCTATTCAGAGAGAAAAAGTTTGACCTTAGATGAGTCTGTTGGACAGGTCTGTGGAGAATTTGTCATGTGCTATCCTCCAGGGATTCCTATCTTGGCTCCTGGCGAACGCATTACACGAGAAATTGTCGACTATATCCAATTTGCCAAGGAACGTGGTTGCTCCCTCCAAGGGACGGAAGATCCAGAGGTCAATCACATCAACGTCATTAAGAGAAAGGAGAAATAGATGGATTTATGGTTTTCTGAAGTTCATACTCCAGATGTCAAATTGTCTCTGAGAACAGCCAAGCAACTTTACGCTGGAAAAAGTGAATGGCAGGATATCGAAGTCTTGGATACGCCAGCTTTTGGGAAAATACTGATTTTAAATGGCCATGTCTTGTTCTCAGATGCGGATGATTTCGTCTACAATGAAATGACCGTTCACGTTCCCATGGCTGTCCACCCAAATCCAAAGAAAGTATTGGTTATTGGGGGTGGTGACGGCGGTGTTGCCCAAGTATTAACACTCTATCCTGAACTGGAACAAATCGATATCGTGGAACCGGATGAGATGTTGGTCGAGGTCTGTCGTGAGTATTTCCCAGACTTTGCTGCAGGGCTAGATGATCCTCGTGTTACCATTTACTACCAAAATGGGCTACGCTTTTTGCGAAACTGCGAAGATGATTACGATATTATCATCAACGATGCGACAGATCCATTTGGCCATACGGAAGGACTCTTTACCAAGGAATTCTACGGCAATAGTTATCGAGCTCTGAAGGAAGACGGCATCATGATTTACCAGCATGGGAGTCCCTTCTTTGACGAGGATGAGTCGGCCTGCCGAAGCATGCACCGCAAGGTCAATCAAGCCTTTCCAATCAGTCGGGTTTATCAGGCCCATATTCCAACTAGCCCAGCTGGCTATTGGTTGTTTGGATTTGCATCGAAAAAATACCACCCTGTCAAAGATTTTGACAAGGAAGGTTGGAAAAAACGCCAGCTTTTCACAGAATACTACACTGCAAACTTACACGTGGGATCCTTTATGTTGCCCAAGTATGTTGAGGACATTTTAGAAGAAGAGGAAGGAAAAAAATGAGTCGTTTACTAGTTATTGGTTGTGGGGGCGTTGCCCAAGTTGCTATTTCAAAGATTTGTCAAGATAGCGAAACATTTACAGAGATTATGATTGCTAGCCGTACCAAGTCAAAATGCGATGACTTGAAAGCGAAGCTAGAAGGCAAAACAAGTACTAAAATTGAAACTGCAGCACTTGATGCTGATAAGGTTGAAGAAGTGATTGCCCTGATTGAAAGCTACAAGCCAGAAGCTGTTTTGAACGTAGCTTTACCATATCAAGATTTAACCATTATGGACGCTTGTTTGGCAACAGGTGTTCACTATATCGATACAGCCAACTACGAGGCTGAGGATACAGAAGATCCTGAGTGGCGTGCCATCTATGAGAAACGTTGTAAGGAACTTGGCTTTACAGCCTACTTTGACTACTCATGGCAATGGGCTTATCAAGAGAAATTCAAAGAAGCAGGCTTGACTGCTCTTCTTGGTTCTGGTTTTGACCCAGGTGTGACCAGTGTCTTTTCAGCTTATGCCCTCAAACACTATTTTGATGAAATCCACTATATCGACATTTTAGACTGTAATGGTGGAGACCACGGTTATCCATTTGCGACAAACTTCAACCCAGAAATCAATCTCCGCGAGGTTTCTGCGCCAGGTTCTTACTGGGAAGATGGGAAATGGGTCGAAGTCGAAGCTATGTCTATCAAGCGTGAGTATGATTTCCCTCAAGTTGGACAAAAAGATATGTATCTCCTTCACCATGAAGAAATCGAATCATTGGCTAAGAACATTCCAGGTGTTAAACGCATTCGCTTCTTTATGACCTTTGGTCAATCTTACTTGACGCACATGAAATGTCTTGAAAATGTTGGACTCCTTCGTACGGATGCCATTAACTTTAATGGACAAGACATCGTTCCGATTCAATTCTTGAAAGCCTTGCTTCCTGATCCTGCTAGCCTTGGACCGCGCACGGTTGGTAAAACCAATATCGGTTGTATCTTTACAGGTGTCAAAGATGGCGTTGAAAAGACTATCTACATCTACAATGTTTGCGACCATCAGGAATGTTACGCAGAAGTTGGTTCACAAGCTATTTCTTACACGACAGGCGTTCCAGCCATGATTGGGACAAAATTGGTTATGAACGGTACTTGGAAACAAGCTGGAGTTTACAACCTTGAAGAATTGGATCCAGATCCATTCATGGAATCTCTGAATGAGTATGGCTTGCCTTGGGTTGTGGTTGAAAATCCACAAATGGTGGACTAATGAAGCTAGAACAAGTACCAACACCAGCTTACGTCATTGACTTGGCAAAGTTAGAAGACAACTGTCGCATTTTACAATATGTACAAGAAGAAGCCGGTTGCAAGGTTTTGCTTGCCCAGAAGGCATATTCCCTCTACAAAACCTATCCCATGATTAGCCAGTATCTATCTGGTACGACTGCTAGTGGACTTTATGAAGCCAAATTGGCAAGGGAAGAATTTCCTGGCGAAGTCCATGTTTTTGCACCTGCTTTCAAGGATGCAGACTTGGAGGAATTGCTGGAGATAACGGACCATATCGTCTTTAACTCAGAGAGACAGTTGCGTAAGCATGGAGCTCGTTGTCGGGATGCTGGTATAAGCGTGGGGCTGCGACTTAACCCTCAGTGTTCAACTCAAGGAGATCATGCTCTCTATGATCCTTGTGCACCAGGTTCTCGTTTTGGCGTTACACTAGATAAAATTCCTAGTGATTTGCTGGATTTGGTGGATGGTCTTCATTTTCACACCCTTTGCGAGCAGGGTGCAGATGATTTAGAGACAACTTTGAAAGCAGTAGAAGAGCAGTTTGGTTCCTATTTGCATGAGGTCAAATGGCTCAATATGGGGGGCGGCCATCACATTACAAGAGAAGACTATGATGTAGATTTGCTGATTTCAGAAATCAAGCGTATCCGAAAAACTTACAATCTTGAAATCTATATCGAGCCGGGTGAAGCCATTGCGCTCAATGCGGGTTATCTAGCAACTGAGGTATTAGATATTGTCGAAAACGGTATGGAAATCTTGGTTTTAGACGCCTCTGCGACCTGCCATATGCCTGATGTACTTGAGATGCCCTATCGTCCACCTTTGAGAAATGGCTTTGAGGCACAGGAAAAAGCCCATACCTACAGACTTTCTTCTAATACCTGTCTGACGGGCGATGTGATTGGTGATTATAGTTTTGAAAATCCAGTCCAAATCGGAGACAGACTTTATTTTCAAGACATGGCCATTTATTCTTTTGTCAAAAATAATACCTTTAATGGTATTGGATTGCCAAGTCTCTATCTCATGGACGAACAGGGAGACTGTAGCTTACTCAAAGCTTTTGGCTATCAAGACTTTAAAGGGAGATTATCATGATGGACAGTCCCAAAAAATTAGGCTATCGTATGCCAGCAGAGTATGAAACCCACCATGGTACTCTCATGATATGGCCGACTCGACCAGGTTCATGGCCCTTTCAAGGAAAAGCTGCTAAAGCAGCATTTACTCAGATCATCGAGACCATAGCAGAAGGGGAAAGAGTCTATCTTTTGGTGGAGCAGGCCTATCTATCTGAAGCCCAATCCTATCTTGGAGACAAGGTTGTTTATTTAGACATTCCCACCAATGATGCCTGGGCGCGTGATACAGGTCCGACTATTCTTGTCAATGATGAAGGCCAGAAATTAGCCGTGGATTGGGCCTTCAATGCTTGGGGAGGCACCTATGATGGTCTTTATCAAGATTATGAAGAGGATGACCAAGTAGCCAGTCGTTTTGCTGAGGCCTTGGAAAGGCCTGTCTATGATGCTAAACCTTTTGTACTGGAAGGAGGCGCAATCCATAGCGATGGTCAAGGAACTATTCTCGTAACTGAAAGTTGCTTGCTTAGTCCTGGTCGCAATCCTAACTTGACTAAAGAGGAGATTGAAAACACATTATTAGAAAGTCTTGGTGCTGAAAAAGTTATTTGGCTTCCTTATGGTATTTATCAGGATGAAACCAATGAACACGTCGATAATGTTGCTGCCTTTGTTGGTCCTGCTGAGCTTGTTTTGGCTTGGACAGATGACGAAAATGATCCCCAGTATGCCATGTCAAAAGCAGATCTCGAATTCTTAGAGCAAGAAACAGATGCAAAAGGTCGTCACTTCACTATTCATAAACTTCCAATTCCAGCTCTTCATCAAGTTGTAACCGAAGAGGATTTGCCAGGCTACATCTATGAAGAAGGAGAAGAAGAGCGATACGCAGGTGAACGACTAGCAGCTTCCTACGTAAACTTTTATATTGCCAACAAGGCTGTCCTAGTTCCTCAGTTTCAAGATAAAAACGACCAAGTAGCCTTAGATATTCTCAGTGAGTGTTTCCCAGACCGTAAAGTTGTCGGAATTCCAGCCAGAGATATTCTCTTAGGTGGTGGCAATATCCACTGTATCACCCAACAAATCCCAGAATAGGAGAAAAAGATGAGAAATGTAAGAGTTGCAGCCATTCAGATGCAATGCGCCAAGGATGTGGCAACAAATATTCAAACAGCGGAGCGCTTAGTACGTCAGGCTACAGAACAAGGCGCTCAAATCATTCTCTTACCAGAGTTGTTTGAACGTCCCTATTTCTGTCAGGAACGTCAGTATGACTACTACCAGCATGCCCAGTCGGTGACAGACAATACAGCTATTCAGCATTTTAAAACCATTGCCAAGGAGCTAAAGGTCGTTTTACCAATCAGTTTCTATGAAAAAGATGGTAATGTCTTGTATAACTCTATTGCCGTCATTGATGCAGATGGTGAGGTGCTGGGTGTTTATCGAAAGACCCACATACCAGATGACCATTATTATCAAGAAAAATTTTATTTCACACCTGGCAACACAGGTTTCAAGGTCTGGGATACTCTCTATGCCAAGATCGGGATCGGTATCTGTTGGGATCAATGGTTCCCTGAAACAGCCCGCTGTCTTGCGTTAAATGGTGCTGAATTGCTCTTTTATCCTACAGCCATTGGTTCAGAGCCAATTTTAGATACGGATAGTTTTGGTCATTGGCAACGTACCATGCAAGGACACGCAGCAGCAAATATTGTTCCAGTCATCTCAGCCAATCGTTATGGATTGGAAGAGGTCACGCCTAGTGAGGAAAATGGCGGACAGAGTTCCAGTCTTGACTTCTACGGTTCCTCCTTTATGACGGATGAAACAGGAGCTATTCTAGAACGAGCTGAAAGACAAGAAGAAGCTGTTCTGTTAGCTACTTATGACCTAGACAAGGGAGCAAGTGAACGCCTAAACTGGGGCTTGTTTCGAGATAGAAGACCAGAAATGTATCAACGAATTACGGACTAGTAGGGGAGAAATGAGAGGTTCATTCTGCTAGACTAACTTCTTATTAGCAACTATAAGATACTATGGTATCTAGTAAATCGATTTTTATGATTCACTATTCTTTTATCTTGATTAGTCCGTATTTTATACTAGACTTCCTGCAAAACTAGAATCCTAGTTCATGATTGATAATACCAACAATCAAATTCATTCGTAATCCGAAGCGTTTACGATGATTTCGATAGGTTGTTGAAAACATTTTAAACGTTTTTACTTTGGCAAAGATGTTCTCAACCTTGCTTCTCTCCTTAGATAGCGCATGGTTACAGGCTTTCTCTTCAGCTGTTAGTGGCTTGAGTTTGCTGGATTTACGTGGAATTTGTGCTTGAGGATATAGCTTCATGAGCCCTTGATAAGCACTGTCAGCCAAGATTTTACCAGCTTGTCCGATATTTCTGCGACTCATTTTGAACAACTTCATATCATGACAATAGTTCACAGTGATCTCCAAAGAAATAATTCTCCCTTGACTTGTGACAATCGCTTGAGCCTTCATAGCGTGGCATTTCTTTTTACCAGAATAATTCGCTAATTGTTTTTTA
>NZ_VMKV01000088.1:7809-8025 GCF_013276335.1 Streptococcus sp. 2100
ATCAGCCGCAATTTCTTCATAAGTTCGATATTCTCGCACATATTGAAGTCGCCATAAGAAGGTATTCTAGGCTTAGTTTAGGTTTTCGTCCCCCTTTTGCGTGTTTACCTTGATAATCTCTTTTTAATACAGCTAACATCTCTTCAAAAGTCGTGCACTGAACACCAACCAGGAGCTTAAATCGTGCATCAGTTAGTTGTTCACTTGCTTCATAAT
>NZ_VMKV01000089.1:0-7051 GCF_013276335.1 Streptococcus sp. 2100
ACAGTTGACAAAGAGCCATAATTTCCATAAAAGTTGACATGGAAATTATAAAACCATTACTAGTTTAGTCCTTTTTGATAACGTGCCAATTCGGCTTGGTTGGCCCAAACATAGTGACCTGGACGGATTTCAACCATGGATGGTTTATCAGTCTCATAGTCGTGTTGACTTGGGTCGTAAACCTTCAAGACCTTCTTACGTTCCAAGATTGGGTCTGGAATTGGTACCGCTGAAAGCAAGGCTTGAGTATATGGGTGAATTGGATTGTTAAACAATTCTTCTGTCTCTGCAACCTCTACAATAACACCCTTGTAAATAACTGCGATACGATCTGAAATAAAACGAACAACCGACAAGTCATGGGCGATAAAGAGATAGGTCAAGCCAAGTTCTTTTTGGAATTTTTTGAGCAAGTTCAAGACTTGGGCACGCACAGAAACGTCCAAGGCTGAAATTGGTTCATCCGCAATAACAAAGTCTGGTTGCATGACCAAGGCACGGGCAATACCGATACGTTGACGTTGACCACCTGAAAACTCATGAGGGTAACGAGTCAAATGCTCAGCAAGAAGACCTACTTCACGGATAATATTTTGAACTTTCTCTTTACGTTCTTCTTCATCCTTAAATAAACGGTGATTGTAAAGACCTTCAGAAATAATATAATCAACAGTCGCACGTTCATTCAAACTTGCGGCAGGGTCTTGGAAAATCATCTGGATTCGACGAATCAATTCCGCAGCTTGTTCACGCGATTTCTTACCATTAATCTTTTGACCCTCAAAAATGATATCTCCATTACTTGTATCATTTAGACCGATGATAGCACGACCAATAGTTGTTTTCCCACTACCTGACTCACCAACAAGCGAGAACGTTTCTCCCTTGTTGATAAAGAAGTTAGCATTTTTAACCGCGACAAACTTCTTACTTCCTTCACCGAAGGAAATTTCTAAATCTTTAATTTCTACTAATTTTTCAGACATTTCCTTCCTCCTAGTCAGCCAGATGGGCAAATCCCATTTTTTCACGGATCTTATCATGGAGATTTGCAATCACAGCTGGTTTTTCTACTTTTGGAGCATCCTCATGAAGTAGCCAAGTTTTAGCCCAATGTGTCTCTGATACTGAGAATTGAGGAGCTTTTTGTTCGAAGTCAATCTGCATTGCATAGTCAGAACGCAAGGCAAAGGCATCCCCTTTCAAGTCAGTATAAAGTGACGGAGGTGTTCCTGGGATTGAGTAAAGATCCCCTTTATCATCAGCAAGCTGAGGCAAGCTAGACAAGAGACTCCATGTATATGGATGGCAAGCGTCATAGAAGACTTCCTCAACAGTTCCATACTCAACGATTTCTCCTGCATACATAACCGCTACCTTATCCGCAATACTTGCTACCACACCAAGGTCGTGAGTGATAAAGATTGTTGTGAAATGATACTCGTTTTGTAAAGATTTTAGCAAATCAATAATCTGAGCTTGAATGGTTACATCCAAGGCAGTTGTTGGCTCATCACAGATCAAGACATCAGGTCGGCAGGCAAGGGCAATCGCAATAACGATACGTTGACGCATTCCTCCAGAATATTGGAATGGGTATTCATCAAAACGTCTATCTGCGTCTGGGATTCCAACTTTATTCATGTAGTCAATGGCCAATTCTTTTGCTTCCTTGGCTGTTTTTCCTTGGTGTTTTACAATAACTTCTGTAATCTGGCTACCAATTGTTTTAATGGGGTCCAAACTAGTCATTGGATCCTGGAAGATAGTCGCAATCTTAGCACCACGAATTTGTTCCCAATCCTTGTGGGAAGATAGATTTGTCAAATCCTGACCACGGTAGTCAATACTACCTTGGGCAATGCGACCATTTTCTTCGAGCATACCTGTGAAGGTCTTTGTCAAAACAGATTTTCCTGATCCTGACTCACCTACCAAGGCTAATACTTCTCCTTCAACTAGTTCAAGGGAAACGCCGCGAATGGCTGTCAATACTTTGTCACGAACGTCAAATTCCACGACAATATCGCGAGCAGTCAAAATTACATTTTTTTCTTTTGTCATTTCTACTCCTATCTATGTGTACGTGGATCACTAGCATCCGCTAAGTTTTGACCAACTACGAAAAGGGACAAGGATACCAAAACAAGGGTTGTCAATGGAATCCAGAACAAGTAAGCATTGGTTGTTACGTTTTGTGAATAATCCGAAATCAAACGACCCAAACTTGGCACGGTAATCGGTAATCCTAGACCGAAGAAAGACAAGAAGGCTTCGTATGAGATAAAGCTTGGAAGCATTTGAGTCATCGTTGTCACAATAACAGATACCAATTGTGGCATAATGTTTTTGGCAACAATCTTCAAGGTTGGTGTTCCCAAAGTACGTGACGCCAAGTTGTATTCCAAATCACGGTAACGCAAGATTTGCACACGGATCATGAAGGCAATCCCAATCCATGTCGTCACACTCATAGCAAAAATCAGATTCCAGAATCCAGCTCCGATTGAGTAAGTCAAGACAATGACAATCAAAAGAGATGGGATGTTTGAGATGACGTTATAAACTTCCATCATGACACGGTCAACTGATTTTGAAATTCCCCAAATACCACCGACAAAAACACCGATAACCAAGTTAATCACTGTCGCAATCACAGAAATAAGGATAGAGTTACGAGCTCCAAACCAGACACCGTCAAAGAGTGATTTACCGTTACTGTCTGTACCGAACCAATGCTCAGCATTTGGCTTGATATAACGAGCACTAAAGTCGTTTACCTTGCTGACATCATTGAAATCAAACTTAGAAAACATTGGGTAGATGAAACTCATCAAAATGATGGCTACCAAGATTCCCAACATGACTACAGTTGATTTTTTCTTCATAAATTGTCTAAACACTGATTTCCAGTAAGAATATGCTGGCGCATCAATAGTTTCAGAGGCAAAATCGTCACGTTTTATAAACTGAAATTTTTCTTTATCGATTGTAGACATTATTTGCCTCCTTTCTCAGTCAATTTAATACGTGGGTCAATAATAGTCATCCAAATATCTCCCAAAAGACGTGAGAAGATAGAAATACATGTAAAGATGAAGACAAGACCAACGACCATAGAGTTATTAGATGCTTTTACAGAGTCAATCAACATTTTACCCATACCTGGGAAGGCGAAGACTGTTTCAGTAAGGGTTGCACCACCGATAACCCCAATAATAGCACCAGGAATTCCTGAAACCAGCGGAACCATGGCATTTTTAAAGATGTGTTTGTTTGAAATTTCTTTTTCAGACAAACCTTTTGCACGAGCGAAACGAACAAAGTCTTGAGATTGCAAGTCAATCATGTAACGACGAATCCAAATAGCTGTACCAGGAGCACCCAACAAACCAAGGATGACTGCTGGTAAAACGTAAGAACGCCAATCTCCAGCTCCCAAGATAGGGAACGAATCTGGAAGACCAATAGATGATCCAATCAATCGAACGATGTAAACCAAGGCAATGGTTGGAAGAGCAAGCAAGAAGGTCAAAGCCCCTGTTGAGAAGCTATCAATCCAAGTGTTCTTGAAACGAGCCATGGCTGAACCAAGTGGCACTGCAATCGCATAAGAAATCACCAAACCAATCAAACCAGTAATAGCAGAGCTGACAATCATAGATGGATATTGGTAATTACTTTCAGTCGCTGTATAAGGATCATCTTTCCCATAGCTAGCTACTTCACGAGAGTCAGCCTGACTAGGTGACTTGTAGGTTCTTGAGTAAATATTTACAGAAGACGTTTTCTTACCTGTTGGGAACTGAACTTGGGCAGTTTTGGTTTGTCCTTGACCTTGAGTAATAACCTGAAGAACTGGTGTATTAGCATAGGTTGGGTAAGAGTCACCTAAATTCAAGTTCACAAAGTTTTGATGAACAAATGGGAACTGACTGTTAAAGTATAAGAGATATTTATGTTTAGTTCCTGAACCGACCAATGACCATCCGATAGCTGGATCATTTTCAAAACGAAGGTAGCGTTTCAAGTCTGGATTTTCAGGGTCTTGGATTTTATTTGTATGGTCAATGTCAATCAAGTTAGCATAGAAGTGAAAAACACGTTCAAAAATGGGGATTTCACGACTAGCATAGAATTGACCACTTTCAGTAAATTCTCCCAAGGTCCAACCATGACCTAATTGATTGATGTACTTTTCATAAATAGCTTTATTGGTCGCATTTGCTTCTACTGTTACAGAAGAATCCATGCTACTTGCCTTTTCTTGCAACTCTTTAGTATCGTAATACTCAATGTAGCCCATACGCTCAAACACAGTATTTTCATAGTTATCACGTTTATCAGCCGTTGTCGCAATTTTATTATAGTTAGGATCCTGCTTGAAAATCAATTTTCGAGGAACCAAGGTATAGATAATCGTGTAGGTCAAAGTCGTCACTAAGAAAATCGAAACCAATGACCGCAAAACACGCATAAAAATATATTTTTTCATATTATTTCCTTTAAAAATCCCAAAAGAACCTTCTCCTCATGGAGAGAAAGTTCTATTAGAAATTATTTACTTCACATGACTTGCCAATTCTTTTTGAGCTTTCTCATTTGATTCAGCTTTTTCTTTCAACCATTTTTCACGAGCTTTTTCATACTCTTTCTTAGTCACCGCTTTATCTTGCAATTTCAAATATTTGAAGTAAACATCTGACCCCTTAGAGCCTGTTTGCGCAGAAGCTCTAGTAAATGGAACAACTCGTGAAAGCACCGGTGCTGCACCAGAAGAAGCCATAGCAGGAATAAAGAGAGAACTATCAGTCAACCATGCTTGAGCCGCTGCATATTTTTCATAACGGACATTCAAGTCGCTTGTCTCTTTGGCAGCTTCATCAACCAATTTATCGTATTCTTTCAAACCAACTTGAACTACTGAAGGGCTATTTGGATTATCAAATCCTAAATATGTTTTTGTAGTTTCACTGCTAGTTGTTTTTAAAATATCCAAGTAAGTAGATGGGTCTTGATAGTCTGGTCCCCATGTAACTCCTCCCGATACATCCCAATCCTCAGATGAAGCATTGGCAGCATAGTAAGTAATATTAAGGAATTCATCACTTGTCATTTGTTGAATATCGACAACGACATTTTCAACACCAAGAACTGTTTCTACAGATTGTTTAAAGGACTGAATACGGGCGATGTAGCCTTTTGATGCTTGGTCTACTGGAACATCCAGATGAATAGGAAACTGAACGCCATCTGCTTCTAAAGCTTTCTTAGCTTTCGCAAACTCTGCCTTGGCCTTGTCAGCATTGAATAAACCATCCTGCCCATCAGCTAAATTCACACCTTTCCACTCATCTCCATAAGCAGGAAGTTGAGCAGCGACTAAATCACCAAAGGTCTTCTCACCAACTGAAACAAAGTCTGGTTTTACAAATAGATTACGAACTGCTAAAGCTGCTCCATCTTTACCATTGATTTGAGCTGAGTAAGCTGAGCGATCAAGAGCAAAATTCAAGGCTTGACGGAAATCTTTGTTAAGCAATGCCTTCTTAGTAGCTGCTTTCTCTGAATCTGTAGTTTTAGAAGTATAGTTGTAACTTTGGCGATCAATATTCACACCCAGACCAGCAATCCCAGAGCCTGGTTGTGTATAATAGATATTGTCCTTGTATTTTTCTGCAACCTTAGAATAGTTGGAGCTGGTAGGGAAAAGACGGGCATAACTATAAGCTCCACTAGTGAAGTTACGCTCTAGCGACTCCTGATCTGAGCCATCATAGTAAGCCAGATTTATAGTATCTAGGTGGACGTTTTCTTTGTCCCAATATTGTTCATTTTTTACAAACTCTACAGAAGATTTTGCAGTCAACCCTTTCAACAAGAATGGCCCATTATAAAGCAAGGATGTCGGATCTGTTGGTTTAGCAAAATCGCTTCCTTTTGATGTTTCGAATTCTTCATTCAGAGGCCAGAAAATAGAATAGGTCAACTTAGAGTTCCAGAACGGTTCAGGCTGGTTCAAAGTGTATTGTAACGTATAATCATCAACCGCCTTGACACCAACTGTTGAAAAATCTGTTGAAGTTCCTGATAGATAATCTGCCAAGCCTTTAACCGAGTTTTCAGCTAGATACATAGCTTCTGATTTTTTATCTGCTGCGTGTTTTAAGCCGTTCACGAAATCTTTAGCCGTCACCTCTGCATATTCTTCTCCATCAGAGGTAAACCATTTAACCCCTTTACGAATCTTATAAGTGTAGGTCAAACCATCCTTAGAGACTTCCCAATCCTCTGCAACTGCAGGAGCAAGATTACCGTAATTATCGTTAGTGAATAAACCATCAATCCCATTTGAAGTCACTACTGTTGTACTATTTTTACTTGAAATCAGGTAGTCCAAGGTTTCTGGGTCTGCTGTATAAACATAGCCATAAGCTTTAGGGGCTGATGAATCAGATGATTTTGAAGAACTGCATGCTGCAAGTACACCTGCTGCTAATAAAACAAGACCTGCTGTAGCAAATACACGATTTTTTTTCATTTTCTACTCCTCTGTTTATGTGAATTATAGATTGACGACCATTATATCATATTATCCATTAAAAATCAAACAAATTTTCAGAATATTTAGGCTTGTTGGCACAAATTTTTCATTTTTTTTTGAATATATGATTCAAATTGTCGTTCGAAGTGTCAAAGACTACAGTGAAAATAGGAAATTTGACGCAGAAACTTTGGAGCTTAGGAAGACATACAGTAAAATAAAATACGGACGGAACAATGTGATTTTGGAATTCAAATTAAATTATAACAATATTAGACTTCCTGCAAAAGAGGATATAGCTTCATGAGTCCTTGATAACCATTGTCAGCCAAGATTTTACCAGCTTGTCCGATATTTCTGCGACTCGTTTTGAACAACTTCATATCATGACAATAGTTCACAGCGATATCCAAAGAAACAATTCTCCCTTGACTTGTGACAATCGCTTGAGCCTTCATAGCGTGGCATTTCTTTTTATAGTCATTTAGTTTTAAAAAGCGTTCCAAA
>NZ_VMKV01000009.1:0-2012 GCF_013276335.1 Streptococcus sp. 2100
ATTTAGTTGATGACGTTTAGCTGTTTCCAACAAACTCATAATAATAGCTGTTGCTTTAGCTCCTTCAAAACTTTGAGAAAACAACCAATTTTTACGTCCCATAACCAATGATTTAATGGCGCGTTCAGCTAGATTATTGGAAAGGACCAGATGCCCGTCTTTCAAAATGGCCTTAAAGGTTTCTTCATACTTGAGACTGTATTCAATTGCCCTTCCTAGTTTTGAACCAGGTAAAACTGACTGACGCCGACACCAAGCAAAGAAGTCTTCCATTAGGGGTTGGAGCTCTTCTTGACGTTTCTGTAGTCGTTCATCAGCTGGCAAAACTTCCCAGTCTCTTTCCAAGGCAAATAACTGGTCACAATAAGCTAAACCTTTAGCTCCTAAGGATGAGTTATCTGCTTGCTTGGGGGTGGATTCAAAAAACTTCCTTCTCACATGCGCCCAACATCCAACAAGTTCAGCTTCTTCCAGTTGACGATAAGCNNTCTCCTAGGAATTCTTGTACTACTGAACCACTTCGACGCTGATCATGGTGGTACAGCGTGATTCCTTGCTTCTCAGCTTTCCCAGACAAAAAAGTCCAATAGTAGGTCAGATGGCTATCACTCTCTAGCACCCTATAAGAAGTTTCATCCGCATGAAGTAAGGGCTGAGTCAATAGTCTCTCTCGCAAGAGGTTATAGAGGGGCTCCAAATAGTATTGACTCGCCTTGATATGCCAATTAGAGATTTCCTTACGTGTGATTGGTAAACCCATCCTAGCCCAATCTTCTTCTTGGCGATAATTGGGGACCTTCAGATTAAACTTCTGATGGATGGTGTGAGCGATAATAGAAGCTGAGCCAAGGCTATGCGCCAAAGGGGCTTTAGGGATAGGAGCTTTCACAATTTTATCACTCGGATTTTTCTCACTGCATGCTTGGCATTTGTAAGAGTGTTGGATATGATCTATGCGTTTTAATTGCGCAGGAATAAAGACTAATTCTTGGCCTTGAAGACTCGCTCCAATCTCTTTTAGCTCTCCCTGACAGTCAGGGCAAATGCAATCCTCTAAGCGATGATGAACTTCTTCTGAATCGAATTGGGCAAGAAGAGCTTGACGTTTTCCTTTAGCTTTCTTACGTTTATAGGTGATTTCTTCTCTTTCAACTGGGAACCTCTCCATCTTCATCAGATGAAGCTTCCTCCTCAAAAAGGCTGACTTGTCCAGATGGACAAACACTTTTCTCAGAGGATTTTCCATAGAGCTTTTGCGTTAGATAAGCCACTTGTTCACGAAGAAGGGCAAGTTCATTGGTGAGACTATCAATTGTAGCACTCTGTTGTTGAATGATTTTTAATAAGTCTTTCATCGTCTTCCCCTCCTTGTTTTCTAACTTTATTATACTAAAAAGAAAGGCATCATTTCAATAGAAATCACGACTTTCTGATGAATTTATTTGGGGAGTGATAGAAAAGCCCTTCATCAGCCAGTCTACTTGTTCAGGTGTGAGAGCTTTGACATCCTTTTCTGTACTTGGCCAAGTCAACTTACCGTTCTCAAAGCGTTTATATAGTAGCCAAAATCCTTGACCATCCCAGTAAAGGGCTTTAAAGCGGTCTTTACGTCCACCACAAAAGAGAAAGACTTGACCTGAGAAAGGATCCAATTCAAAGTGGGTTTTAATGAGATAAGCCAGTGAATCAATGCCTTGTCTCATATCCGTTTTCCCACATACGAGATAGACCTGCCCTAGGCTAGATAGATGAATTGTCATAGAGCAACACCTTATCCAAAAGCTCTTCTATCATTTCGAGATTGAGAGATTGAAAAAAACTTACTTCAAGCTTGCCAATACGAATTTTAAGCAGAATATCATTTCTCTTTTTAGAATCAAAACGACGAGATTGTGGAATCTCTACAGGAACAATAGGTTGTGGCATTAAAATATCCTCCAATAGTTTTACTTTACTAATAGTATACAGGAGGTCTTCCATGAATGATAGATACCTTGTTATGACGCGCTTAC
>NZ_VMKV01000090.1:0-1585 GCF_013276335.1 Streptococcus sp. 2100
TTGAAAATCCTGTTACAATTGACGGAGAAGATGGCTATGTAACCACGACGACGACCTACGATGTCAATCCAGAGACTGGTAAGGTTACCGAAAAGGTTACCGTAGAGAAAAAAGAAGCCACGGATACAGTTATTAAAGTTCCAGCTAAAAGTAAGGTTGAGCGTGAAGTTCTGCCTACAAGTGTTATCCGTTTTGAAAAAGATGAAACTAGAGACCGTAGTGAAAATCCTGTTACAATTGACGGAGAGGATGGCTATGTAATCACGACAAGGACCTACGATGTTGATTCAGAGACTGGTAAGGTTACCGAAAAGGTTACCGTAGAGAAAAAAGAAGCCACGGATACAGTTATTAAAGTTCCAGCTAAAAGTAAGGTTGAGCGTGAAGTTCTGCCTACAAGTGTTATCCGTTTTGAAAAAGATGAAACTAGAGACCGTAATGAAAATCCTGTTACAATTGACGGAGAAGATGGCTATGTAACCACGACGACGACCTACGATGTCAATCCAGAGACTGGTAAGGTTACCGAAACGGTTACTGTTGATAGAAAAGAAGCCACGGATACAGTTATCAAAGTTCCAGCCAAAAGCAAGGTTGACCGCGAAGTCCTTCCTACAAGTGTCATCCGTTATGAAAAAGATGAGAGTAGAGACCGAGGAGCTTCTATTGAGATGATTGATGGAGAGGATGGCTATGTAACTACAACAAGGACCTACGATGTTAATCCAGAGAATGGTCATGTTACCGAAAAGGTTACTGTAGACAGAAAAGAACCGACAGACACAGTTATCAAAGTTCCTGCCAAGAGCAAGGTTGAAGAAGTTCTTGTTCCATTTGCTACTAAATATGAAGCAGATAATGACCTTTCTGCAGGACAGGAGCAAGAGATTACTCTAGGAAAGAATGGGAAAACAGTTACAACGATAACTTATGATGTAGATGGAAAGAGTGGACAAGTAACTGAGAGTACTTTAAGTCAAAAAGAAGACTCTCAAACACGAGTTGTTAAAAAAGGAACCAAGCCCCAAGTTCTTGTCCAAGAAATTCCAATCGAAACAGAATATCTCGATGACCCAACTCTTGATAAAGGTCAAGAAATAGAAGAAGCAGGAGAAATTGGTGAAATTACGCTTACTACAATTTATACTGTAGATGAACGTGATGGAACAATTGAAGAAACTACTTCTCGTCAAATTACTAAAGAGATGGTAAAAAGACGTATAAGGAGAGGGACGAGAGAACCTGAAAAAGTTGTTGTTCCTGAGCAATCATCTATTCCTTCGTATCCTGTATCTGTTACATCTAACCAAGGAACAAACGCAGCAGTAGAATCAGCTAAACCAGTTGCTCCAACAACAGGTTGGAAACAAGAAAATGGTATGTGGTATTTTTATAATACTGATGGTTCCATGGCAACAGGTTGGGTACAAGTGAATGGTTCATGGTACTATCTCAACTCTAACGGTTCCATGGCAACAGGTTGGGCACAAGTGAATGGTTCATGGTACTATCTCAACTCTAACGGTTCCATGGCAACAGGTTGGGCACAAGTGAATGGTTCATGGTACTATCTCAACTCTAACGG
>NZ_VMKV01000091.1:0-1783 GCF_013276335.1 Streptococcus sp. 2100
CTATTATAAGATGTTTTTTGATTTTAGTCCAGTATAATATATCATTTTAAGTTTATTTGATGTATGAAACATATTGTTTAACATTTGCCAGAAAATATGCTATACTAAGTAGTAACTTTTAGAAGGAGGATGTAATGGCAAAATCTAATACCAATAAGCGCTATGCATTACGTAAACTCGGAAAGATTTTTGGTTCTGTGATAGTCGGGCTAACTTTATTTTTAGGAGGAATCCTGAATACAAGTTTTGTTCATGCTGCTGATGGGATTCAATATGTCAGAGATGATACTAGAGATAAAGAAGAGGGAATAGAGTATGATGACGCTGATAATGGGGATATTATTGTAAAAGTAGCGACTAAACCTAAGGTAGTAACCAAGAAAATTTCAAGTACGCGAATTCGTTTTGAAAAAGATGAAACTAAAGACCGTAGTGAAAATCCTGTTACAATTGACGGAGAGGATGGCTATGTAACCACGACAACGACCTACGATGTTAATCCAGAGAATGGTCATGTTACCGAAAAGGTTACCGTAGAGAAAAAAGAAGCCACGGATACAGTTATCAAAGTTCCAGCCAAAAGCAAGGTTGAGCGTGAAGTTCTGCCTACAAGTGTTATCCGTTTTGAAAAAGATGAAACTAAAGACCGTAGTGAAAATCCTGTTACAATTGACGGAGAGGACGGAACTATAACCACGACAACGACCTACGATGTTAATCCAGAGAATGGTCATGTTACCGAAAAGGTTACCGTAGAGAAAAAAGAAGCCACGGATACAGTTATCAAAGTTCCAGCTAAAAGCAAGGTTGAGCATAAAGTCCTTCCTACAGGTATCATCCGTTATGAAAAAGATGAGAGTAGAGACCGAGGAACTTCTATTGAGATGGTTGACGGAGAGGATGGCTATGTAACCACGACAACGACCTACGATGTTAATCCAGAGAATGGTCATGTTACCGAAAAGGTTACCGTAGAGAAAAAAGAAGCCACGGATACAGTTATCAAAGTTCCAGCTAAAAGCAAGGTTGATCATAAAGTCCTTCCTACAGGTATCATCCGTTATGAAAAAGATGAGAGTAGAGACCGAGGAACTTCTATTGAGATGGTTGACGGAGAGGATGGCTATGTAACCACAACGACGACCTACGATGTTAATCCAGAGACTGGTAAGGTTAGCGAAAAGGTTACTGTTGATAGAAAAGAACCGACAGACACAGTTATCAAAGTTCCAGCCCAAAGCAAGGTTGAGCGTGAAGTTCTGCCTACAAGTGTTATCCGTTTTGAAAAAGATGAAACTAAAGACCGTAGTGAAAATCCTATTACAATTGACGGAGAGGACGGAACTGTAACCACGACAACGACCTACGATGTTAATCCAGAGAATGGTCATGTTACCGAAAAGGTTACCGTAGAGAAAAAAGAAGCCACGGATACAGTTATCAAAGTTCCAGCTAAAAGCAAGGTTGAGCGTGAAGTTCTGCCTACAAGTGTCATCCGTTATGAAAAAGATGAGAGTAGAGACCGAGGAGCTTCTATTGAGATGGTTGATGGAGAGGATGGCTATGTAACCACGACAAGGACCTACGATGTTGATTCAGAGACTGGTAAGGTCACAGAAAAGGTTACTGTAGACAGAAAAGAACCGACAGACACAGTTATCAAAGTTCCAGCCAAAAGCAAGGTTGAGCGTAAAGTCCTTCCTACAAGTGTCATCCGTTATGAAAAAGATGAGAGTAGAGACCGAGGAGCTTCTATTGAGATGGTTGACGGAGAGGATGGCTA
>NZ_VMKV01000092.1:0-28416 GCF_013276335.1 Streptococcus sp. 2100
TTCATGTAGTCCTTTAAATGATTTCGGAATGTTGAGTAAAGGACTGCTTCCATAACCATACCTCGTTTTAGCTCTTTTCCACTATTATACACGAAAAGAAAGAAATTGTCAGGAACTTGTACAAGATTTTCTTTTCCATCTATTTATACTCAATGAAAATCAAAGAGCAAACTAGGAAACTAGCCGCAGGTTGCTCAAAGCACTGCTTTGAGGTTGCGGATAAGACTGACGAAGTCAGTAACATATACCTACGGCAAGGCGACGTTGACGTAGTTTGAAGAGATTTTCGAAGAGTATTATTCATCTTCGTCATCATCGAAGCCCGCTAACAGGTCATTAACTTTCACAATACTTTCTGCAGCACGGCTCTTGTAGTCCGCATCTGCGCCTGTAAGGCTCGCATTGATAAATTCAATCACCATTGGAAGATTCATCCCTGCGTAAAGGTCAATATCACGACCTTCCATGATCAAGCGACTCACCACATTACAAGGTGTCCCACCGAGAAGATCCGCAAAGACTAGGAAATCATCCACCCCTTCAATAACAGCTTCAAATTTAGCAGTAAATTCTTCTGGGCCATCTTCTGGAAGAAGAGCTACTGTGTAAATGTTGTCTTGTGGGCCCATAATCATTTCTGTGCTACCTCTAAGCTCCTCACAGAAGCGACCATGGCTCACCAAAATTAATGATTTAGTCATAAGGAATTACATTCCAAGTGCAAAGTGACCAAGGGCAGAAAGAGTCAAAGCAAGTACGATAATAATACCGATAGCTTTAGTAGAGTTCATACCTTTCTTACCAAGCAACCAGAAGATAAACGCAGTAAAGATTGCTGGAAGCAAACGTGGGAAGATTTGGTTCAAGATGTCTTGGAAATCAATCATCTTTTCACCGATTGGCAACTTGTAAGAAATTTCAAAGTTAATCACTGTTGCTACAAGAGCACCCATCATGAAGACACCAAGTACAGATGCAGCGTCAATCAAAGCTGTCAAGGTACTTTGCATGTTGTTGATAAGGTTAACCCCTTCTTTGTAAGCAAATTCCAACTGTTTCCAACGGAAGATGTCATACGCTACTGCAACTGCAATCCAAAGGAAGATCCCCCAAGGTTGGCCAGCGATAGCCATAGTTGCTGCGACTGACCCCATGATAGCAGGTACAAGTGAACCAAAGATTGTATCCCCAAGAGGAGCGAATGGTCCCATCAAACCTGTCTTGATACCGTTAACGGCGTCTTTTGAACCTACACCATCTTTTTCTTCCATGGCAAGGTCAAAACCAGCGATAATAGTATGGAAGAATGGTGAAGTATTGAAGAATTGAGTATGAACTTTCATCATTTCTTTCAATTCAGGAGTTCCATCCCCATACATTTTACGCAACTGAGGCAAGATCATGTAAAGGTAACCAGAAGCTTGCATACGTTCGTAGTTCCAACCTAATTGGAAAGTAAACAAGCTACGTTTGTTGATTTGATTAAAATCTTCTTTTGTTAGTTTGTAATTAGAATTCGTCATCTTCGATTTCCCCACTTTCTGATGGTGTAGAAGGTGCTGCTACAGCTACTTTTTGGCTATTTTTGAAGTGAAGCACTGCAAGGAAAATACCTACGATAGAGATACCAATCATAGACAATCCTTTGAAGTTGTTCACGAAACCAATTTTTTCAGCAACTTCAGCAGGAAGAGTACCTACGATACCAGCAACAGCGCCACCAAGACCTGTTACATATGAGTAAAGAACAGTCAACATAGCTGTCAAACCAAATCCCATAGCAAGGTAATGAAGGTTACGTTTAACTGGAAGGTAACGAAGCAAGATTGCAAATCCAAGACCTGGAAGCATACGTCCTGCGAGTGTCAAACCATCTGCAATCCATTGGTATTTTGTAACGAAGTCTACTACGCCTTGTACAAATTCACCACCAAAAGCAAGGGCAAAGAAGACTGGAAGGGCACGAGATAAAGCCCAAGGAATCGCACCAAGCAAGTAGTTGCGTTCAATACCTTTATAGTCAAAGCGTTCGATGGCAGCATCCACACGGTGAGCGAAGAAGGTAGTAGTCATACGACCAAGAACGTCGAAGTAAGTCAAGAGAGTTGCTACTGGTACAGCGATTGTAGTAATGGCAAGCGGTGCATCAATTCCTTGTGAAACAGAGAAGGCTGTCGCAAGAACCGCACCAGAAGTTGCGTCGATACGAGAAGCACCACCGAAGGTACCAACCCCAAGAACGAACAGTTGCAAGTTACCACCGATAAGCAAACCAGTAGTCACATCTCCCATGATTAAACCAGTAATGAAACCAGCAAATACAGGGGAACCTGCAGATGAAACGATCGTCAACTCATCACAGATTTGATAAGCTGAGTACAAAGTGAGAAGTAAAATTTGCCACCATTGTATCATAACAATGACCTCCTAAAAAATTTTTTCCTATTTTAATAAGCTCAAAAAGTCTGAAATTGGATCATTTGGAACCATTTGAGCAGTAAGTTTAACACCTTTTTCTGCCAATTTGTGGAAATCTTCCACATCCTTGTCTACTACGTTGATAGAACGTGTGATAGGGCGAGTTTCTGGTGTTTGAGACATATTCCCAACATTAAGGGTTTCAAGTGGTACACCTGCTTCTACCAAACCAAGGAAGCGGTCTGGTTTACGAGCAACGATAAAGAGACGTTGGCTATCGTATTTACCAGCAAGAATATTGGCTGCCGCTTTCTCAATTGGCAAAATACTCAATTTTACACCTGGTGGTGTCGCAAGTTTCAAACCACTCTTTTCAACATCGTTGTTGACAACTTCGTCATCTACAACCATAATACGTGAAACATTTAGTTTTCCAGCCCAAAGATTGGCTACTTGTCCGTGGATCAAACGTCCATCGATACGGCATCCTACAATTGTCATAAGTTTTCCCCCTTTATGTGTTTTAGTGTAGGTTTACGAGTTAAATGAATCTCTTCTTTATATTGGCCCTCTGTTTCAAAGATGATGATGCGGTTGGCACCTTCCTTGAGATAGCTATGAGGGATATAAAGTGAGAGGGTTGGGCCGACGTTCCAAAAACGTCCTAGATTCTGCCCATTGACAAAGGCAACTCCCTTACCAAACTCAGACAAGTCTAGGTAAGTATCTTTTGGCTCTTGGACTGTAAAGTCATAAGCGTAAAAGGCTGGTTGTCCTTGAGTCCATCCTTTTGAAAAATCAATTTTCTTAGGATTGTCTAGTGGGAGTGGATAGTGTTTCCAGTTCAGTAAGAAATGCAAATCCTTACAAACCCCTGTCCGAATTCCCTTACGTTGCGTATCTGCTAAGAACTTATGCCCATAGTTGACACGCCCCATATTTTCTATCAATATGTCAATCCTAGATAACGCTTTCTTTTCACCTTGATAAAAAATATCTTCCCCAATCTCTGTCTGATATTGGGTTTTAATCCACTGACCATCGACATACAGCTGGGCCCTATCTCGACCGTCAATGATACGAAGTCTTTCTTCTTCTGCATCCCAGTTTGTTTCTGTTCGATAGAGTAAGTAACCATAGCTTTGTCCCAGCTCCTCCATCTTTTTAGGATAGAGGCTTTCTACTGGACTTGACAAGCTATCCAAGGTTTCAAACAAGGAAACTTTTTCTACTATTGGTATAGCATCCAACTCCATACTCTCTTTGTAGAGTGGTTCTAACTGCGGATACTCTGGGAAATGTGTTGCCATCATCTTCTTGACTGCCAAGTATTTGGCAGTTGGATTTCCTTCTTCATCCAGAAGAGCATCGTAATCATAAGATGTAACTTGTGGCAGGTCCAAAGTCCCTCGAGCTGAGCAACCATTCATGAAGCCAAAGTTTGTACCACCGTGGAACATGTAAAGATTGATGGAGCCTTGTTCCAAAACCTCTCGAACTGCATCTGCCAATTCCTTAGGATCCCGTGTGATAATCGGTTCTTTCCAACGATTGAACCAGCCATCCCAGAACTCCATACACATGAGCGGCCATTTCTTGCCATGCTCATCAAAGAATTCCTGCATCTGTGAAAAGTTGTAAGGTGCCTTAGAACCAAAGTTCCCTGTTACAAAGAGGTCATCTTCGATTAAGGTTCCCGCTTTCAGAGTAGCTCTCCAAGGACCATCTGATGTAAAGAGAGGACAGGTTACGCCACGCTCTTCCATCAGCTGTCGAATGGCTCTCAGGTAAGCCTTATCTTCTCCATAAGAACCATACTCATTTTCAACCTGCATCATGAGGATATTGCCACCATTGTCCAACAGATGTGGAACCAGTCGTGGCAAGAGCTGATCATAATAGCGACCGACAGCCTCAATATAGGCAGGATCTGAAGAACGAATCCTCATGTCTTTGGTTAAGAGCCAGGCTGGTAAACCACCGAATTCCCACTCCGCACAGATGAAGGGTGACGGACGAACGATAGCGTAGAGACCCAAGTCTTGCGCTGTCTGTAGAAATCGCTCCAAATCCAGAGCTCCTTCAAAATGAAACTCACCCTCACGAGGCTCGTGTAAATTCCAAGCCACATAAGTCTCTACCGTATTAAAACCAAGAGCCTTCAAGTTATAGAGCGAATGATACCAATCCTCTGGAGGAATCCTAAAATAATGAATGGCGCCGGACAAAATCTTGAACGGTTTCCCATCTAAATAGAAATCGTCTCGTATCTCAAATCGTGTCATAAAACTACCTTTTGATTGCAAAGTTTGCGCTTTCACTCGTTGTTATAGTAATTATAAACCAATCTGTTTGAATTGTCAATAGAAATTGTCGGAATATTTACTGTAATTTTACTATTATACACACGTTCAATTAGTTTCAAACATTTTCAGACCCATTTCAAACGCTCTTTACATTCGGAATAGAGAACCTAAAATAATTTTGTATAAAATACATTTATAAAATATGAGCAATGCCTATGTAACTTAATTTTTTAATCTGTTATCTAATTTTTTATTCAAAAGACTACTATTTTTTTCGCTTTTATGGTAAAATTTTCTATGGAGAAGGAAAATAGAGGTAAAAATATGGCAATTCCCAAATATCAATACATAAAAGACGAATTAAAAAATAAAATCATCTCTGGGCAGTTTAGCAGTGGAGATAAATTTTACACTGAAGCAGAACTCATTTCAATGTACGATGTCAGCTCTATCACAGTTGTTCGCGCCTTAAACGACCTTGCCAAAGATGGCTATATTGTCCGCCAACAAGGAAAAGGAACCTTCGTTTCACGTGCACGCAAACACAAGCTTGTAGAGTTTTCAGATATTGAACTCTTCAATGCTAAAGATGATAAGGTAACTGTTCTTTCAATTGAACGCGGAAACAAGCTTGTTTACTTGGAAAAATTGGGTCTACGCGGCGATCAATTCTACTACAAGATTGAACGTATCCGCGAATCAAACGGTGTCGTTTATATCTACCATACATCCTACATCCCAGAACAATATATCAACGCAAATTATCCAAACCTTGAATACTATAGTTCTATCTATAATCGTTTCAAGTTAGACTACCACATTCACATGAATGATGAACACTTTGAAGAAATCAACGAAATAGTCTTTCCAACTCCAGAACATGCGGCTTCAGTCCTCGGAGTCGATGAACAATTCCCTACTGTCCTACAAACTAAAATCACCAAACTCGAATCAACTGGCCAAGTTTTAGAATACAGTGAAACTTACAAACAATCTGATTACTACAAGATTAAATTCATCTCATGTGACCGTGATCACTAAGAAGAAAGCCTGAGCCTAATCGCTCGGGCTTTTTCTATGCTTATTATACCACACCAAAAAGGTAGCGCTTACCTATTTTTGGAAGATTCTATAATTTGTGGAATATTTTATAGAAATAGAACCAAAAATTATACTAGATATATATACGTATTTTTTCCGACTAATCTGAAATCTTAAGCTTAAATTTTATATTTTTTTATACTTATTATAGTTTTTTGTCATCTCCTCTTGACTCTCGTTAATATAAGAAATAAAATAAAGGCGTTGATTTATATAATCGCTATCAATATAACAATGCAATCAGGAGGTTTTGCAATGAAACATGAAAAACAACAGCGTTTTTCTATTCGTAAATACGCTGTAGGAGCAGCTTCTGTTCTAATTGGATTTGCCTTCCAAGCACAGACTGTTGCAGCCGATGGAGTTACTCCTACTACTACAGAAAACCAACCGACCATCCATACGGTTTCTGATTCCCCTCAATCATCCGAAAATCGGACTGAGGAAACACCTAAAGCAGAGCTTCAACCAGAAGCTCCAAAAACTGTAGAAACAGAAACTCCAGCTACTGATAAGGTAGCTAGTCTTCCAAAAACAGAAGAAAAACCACAAGAGGAAGTTAGTTCAACTCCTAGTGATAAAGCAGAGGTGGTAACTCCAACTTCTGCTGAAAAAGAAACTGCTAATAAAAAGGCAGAAGAAGCTAAAGAGATTGATTCTAAAGAGTCAAATACAGACAAGACTGACAAGGATAAACCAGCTGAAAAAGATGCTAAAAAAAATGAAGCGAAAGCAGAGGCTGACAAACCGGCAACAGAGGCAGGAAAGGAACGTGCTGCAACTGTAAGTGAAAAACTAGCGAAAAAGAAAATTGTTTCTATTGATGCTGGACGTAAATATTTCTCACCAGAACAGCTCAAGGAAATCATCGATAAAGCGAAACATTATGGCTACACTGATTTACACCTATTAGTCGGAAATGATGGACTTCGTTTCATGTTGGACGATATGAGCATCACAGCTAACGGCAAGACCTATGCCAGTGACGATGTCAAACGCGCCATTGAAAAAGGTACAAATGATTATTACAACGATCCAAACGGCAATCACTTAACAGAAAGTCAAATGACAGATCTGATTAACTATGCAAAAGATAAAGGTATCGGTCTCATTCCGACAGTAAATAGTCCTGGTCACATGGATGCGATTCTCAATGCCATGAAAGAATTGGGAATCCAAAACCCTAACTTTAGCTATTTTGGGAAGGAATCAGCCCGTACTGTCGATCTTGACAACGAACAAGCTGTCGCTTTTACAAAAGCCCTTATCGACAAGTATGCTGCTTATTTCGCGAAAAAAACTGAAATCTTCAACATCGGACTTGATGAATATGCCAATGATGCGACAGATGCTAAAGGTTGGAGTGTGCTTCAAGCTGATAAATACTATCCAAACGAAGGCTACCCTGTAAAAGGCTATGAAAAATTTATTGCCTACGCCAATGACCTCGCTCGTATTGTAAAATCGCACGGTCTCAAACCAATGGCCTTTAACGACGGTATCTACTACAATAGCGACACAAGCTTTGGTAGTTTTGACAAAGACATCATCGTTTCTATGTGGACTGGTGGTTGGGGAGGCTACGATGTCGCTTCTTCTAAACTACTAGCTGAAAAAGGTCACCAAATCCTTAATACCAATGATGCTTGGTACTACGTTCTTGGACGAAACGCTGATGACCAAGGTTGGTACAATCTCGATCAGGGGCTCAATGGTATTAAAAACACACCAATCACTTCTGTACCAAAAACAGAAGGAGCTGATGTCCCAATCATCGGTGGTATGGTAGCTGCTTGGGCCGATACCCCATCTGCACGTTATTCTCCATCTCGCCTCTTCAAACTCATGCGTCATTTTGCAAATGCCAACGCTGAATACTTCGCAGCCAACTATCAACCTGCAGAAAAAGCACTAGAAACTATTCCAAAAGACTCTAACCGTTATACTGCTGAAAGTTTTGCTGCTGTCAAAGAAGCTGAAAAAGCCATCCGTTCACTCGATAGCAACCTCAGCCGTGCTCAACAGGATACGATTGATCAAGCAATCGCAAGCCTTCAAGATGCTATTAAAAACTTGGCTTTAACTCCAGAAGCACAAAAAGAAGAGGATGCTAAACGCGAACTTGAAAAACTGAATAAGAATAAAGTCATTTCCATCGATGCAGGTCGCAAATACTTTACTCTGAACCAGCTCAAACGCATCGTAGACAAGGCCAGTGAGCTCGGATATTCTGATGTTCATCTCCTTCTAGGAAATGACGGACTTCGCTTTCTACTCGATGATATGACCATTACTGCCAACGGAAAAACCTATGCTAGTGATGACGTTAAAAAAGCTATTATCGAAGGAACTAAAGCTTACTACGACGATCCAAACGGTACTGCACTAACACAGGCAGAAGTGACAGAGCTAATTGAATACGCTAAATCTAAGGACATCGGTCTCATCCCAGCTATTAACAGTCCAGGTCACATGGATGCTATGCTGGTTGCCATGGAAAAATTAGGTACTAAAAATCCTCAAGCAAACTTTGATAAAGTTTCAAAAACAACCATGGACCTTGAAAATCAAGAAGCCCTTAACTTTACCAAAGCCCTTATCGGTAAGTATATGGATTACTTTGCTGATAAATCAAAGATATTCAACTATGGTACAGATGAATATGCCAATGATGCGACCAACGCCCAAGGTTGGTACTACCTCAAATGGTATGGACTCTATAACAAGTTTGCAGACTATTCTAACAGTCTAGCTGCTATGGCTAAGGAAAGAGGGCTACAACCAATGGCCTTCAACGATGGCTTCTATTACGAAGACAAGGATGATGCTGAATTCGATAAAGATGTCTTGATTTCTTACTGGTCTAAAGGCTGGTGGGGCTACAACCTTGCGTCACCTCAGTATCTGGCAAACAAAGGTTATAAGTTCTTGAATACCAACGGTGACTGGTACTATGTTTTAGGAAATCACAAACAAGATGAAGCTTATCCTCTTTCAAAGGCAATTGAAAATTCTGGAAAAACACCATTCAATCAACTAGCTTCTACCAAATATCCTGAAGTAGATCTTCCAACAGTCGGAAGTATGCTTTCAATCTGGGCAGATAGACCAAGCGCTGAATACAAGGAAGAGGAAATCTTTGAACTCATGACTGCCTTTGCAGACCACAACAAAGACTACTTCCGTGCTAATTATAATGCTCTCCGCGAAGAATTAGCTAAAATTCCTACAAACTTAGAAGGATATAGTAAAGAAAGTCTTGAGGCCCTTGACGCAGCTAAAACAGCTCTAAATTACAACCTCAACCGTAATAAACAAGCTGAGCTTGACACACTTGTAGCCAACCTAAAAGCCGCTCTTCAAGGCCTCAAACCAGCTGCAACTCATTCAGGAAGCCTAGATGAAAATGAAGTGGCTGCCAATGTTGAAACCAGACCAGAACTCATCACAAGAACTGAAGAAATTCCATTTGAAGTTATCAAGAAAGAAAATCCTAACCTCCCAGCTGGTCAGGAAAATATTATCACAGCAGGAGTCAAAGGTGAACGAACTCATTACATCTCTGTACTCACTGAAAATGGAAAAACAACAGAAACAGTCCTTGATAGCCAGGTAACCAAAGAAGTTATAAACCAAGTGGTTGAAGTTGGCGCTCCTGTAACTCACAAGGGTGATGAAAGTGGTCTTGCACCAACTACTGAGGTAAAACCTAGACTGGATATCCAAAAAGAAGAAATTCCATTTACCACAGTGACTCGTGAAAATCCACTCTTACTCAAAGGAAAAACACAAGTCATTACTAAGGGCGTCAATGGACATCGTAGCAACTTCTACTCTGTGAGCACTTCTGCCGATGGTAAGGAAGTGAAAACACTTGTAAATAGTGTCGTAGCACAGGAAGCCGTTACTCAAATAGTCGAAGTCGGAACTATGGTAACACATGTAGGCGATGAAAACGGACAAGCCGCTATTGCTGAAGAAAAACCAAAACTAGAAATCCCAAGCCAACCAGCTCCATCAACTGCTCCTGCTGAGGAAAGCAAAGCTCTTCCTCAAGATCCAGCTCCTGTGGTAACAGAGAAAAAACTTCCTGAAACAGGAACTCACGATTCTGCAGGACTAGTAGTCGCAGGACTCATGTCCACACTAGCAGCCTATGGACTCACTAAAAGAAAAGAAGACTAAGTCTTTTCGATAAAAAATAAACAGCGAGATTGAAGCTCGCTGTTTATTTTTTAATTAATCACCTAGTCCAAGACGTTCAAAGATATCATCCACTCGTTTGGTGTAATAAACTGGGTTGAAGATTTCATCGATTTCTTCTTGAGTGAGACGTGATGTTACTTCTGAATCTGCCTCAAGAAGTGGTTTAAAGTCTACTTGGTTGTCCCAAGAGTAGGCTGTTTTTGGTTGCACCAAGTCATAGGCTTGCTCACGGGTCATGCCTTTTTCAATCAATGTCAACATAGCCCGTTGGCTAAAGATAAGACCAAAAGTCGAGTTCATGTTTCGGATCATATTTTCTGGGAAGACTGTCAAGTTCTTGACGATATTTCCAAAACGGTTGAGCATGTAGTCAATCAAAATGGTCGTATCTGGTGTGATGATACGCTCAGCTGATGAGTGAGAAATATCGCGTTCGTGCCAGAGAGCGACGTTTTCATAAGCCGTAATCATGTGACCACGAATGACACGCGCCAGACCAGTCATATTTTCAGAACCGATTGGGTTGCGTTTGTGAGGCATTGCTGAAGACCCTTTTTGCCCTTTAGCAAAGAACTCTTCTACTTCGCGTTGCTCAGATTTTTGTAGACCACGAATCTCAGTCGCCATACGTTCGATTGAAGTCGCAATGCTGGCAAGAACCGCAAAGTACTCAGCGTGAAGGTCACGAGGAAGGACTTGTGTAGAGATTTCTTGGGCACGGATGCCAAGTTTATCGCAGACATACTCCTCTACAAATGGTGGGATATTGGCAAAGTTCCCAACCGCACCAGAAATCTTACCAGCTTCTACACCAGCAGCTGCATGCTCGAAACGCTCGATATTGCGTTTCATTTCGCTGTACCAAGTTGCCAATTTAAGACCAAAGGTTGTCGGCTCAGCGTGCACACCATGAGTACGCCCCATCATGATGGTGAACTTGTGCTCCTTGGCCTTGTCAGCGATGATATTAGTGAAGTTTTCAAGGTCACGACGGATGATGTCGTTGGCCTGCTTGTAGAGGTAACCATAAGCAGTATCCACCACGTCGGTAGAAGTTAACCCATAGTGAACCCACTTGCGCTCTTCACCAAGAGTCTCAGAAACCGCACGCGTGAAAGCCACCACATCGTGGCGCGTCTCCTGCTCAATTTCCAAAATACGGTCGATGTCAAAGTCCGCCTTCTTGCGAATCAAAGCCACATCTTCCTTAGGGATTTCCCCCAACTCAGCCCATGCCTCGTCAGAGAGGATTTCCACCTCAAGCCAAGCACGGTATTTATTTTCTTCACTCCAAATATTCGCCATCTCAGGGCGAGAGTAACGGTTGATCATGTGTTAATTTTTCCTTTCTTCTTAAGCTGTTGGGAATAAGCTATCTAGGTAAACCAAGATTTCTACTCAAACTCCTCTTTTTCAATAAACACAGACGGGTAATGATCTAGTGTATTCAAATCCGTATCCAGCGGTACATCATAGATAGCTAAATAATTTTCGGGGTATTGTGCAGCTAGTTCTTCATATTTAGCTTGTACCTTATCTTGGTCAGCACTGGCATACAACACTTCAACAACTGCTCCAGTCTTATCCTTTTCAATAAATGTATTAACGATAATTTGTATCATAGACTTGTCCTAAAAATCAATCCCTTCCCCAAGCTCATCCACACTATCCGGTACATCACTAAACAAGGTCACATGTCCCATCTTGCGGTTGTGCTTCGCTTCTATTTTACCATACATGTGGAGGTGGGCGCTTGAATTTTCTGTCACATATTGCTCAGCAGCCTCGACATGCTGACCGAGGACATTAAGCATAACGGCTGGCGCATGGAGTTTGATGACTGGTAATGGTGCTCCGAGAACACCGAGAATATGGGTGTCAAACTGAGAGAAATCACAGGCTTCAATAGAATAGTGCCCAGAGTTATGTGGTCGTGGGGCGATTTCATTGACAATAACGTCATCATCAGTCGCAAACATTTCCACACAGAGAGTTCCAGACAAGTTGAGTTGTTCTGCGATTCGCACTGCCATAGCTTTAGCCTTGTCTACTAGACTTTCAGAAATGCGGGCTGGTACGATGGTCTTAGACAGGATATTGTTGCGGTGGATATTTTCCTGAACTGGGAAAAACGTCACCTCCTTGCCATTTCCTGACACGATGACAGAAATCTCAAGGTCAAAGTTGATAAATTCTTCCAAGACGCAGTCTGCTGAGTCTGCTAGCGCATAGGCTGCTTCCAAGTCTGCTTCTGAACGAATAACCTTTTGTCCATGACCATCGTAGCCACCAGTCGCAGTCTTGAAGACATAGTTTTTCGACAAGTCGATATCTGCCAAGTCTAGGCTAGAAGTCACGACCTTGTAGGGTGCCACAGTGACTTGAGCCTTGTTTGACAAAAAGTCCTTTTCAAAAATACGATTTTGCGAAATGCGGAGCAGATCTGTTCCTTGAGGGAGTTGTCCATCCTTGATAACGGCATCCAAACCGTCAGCGTCGACATTTTCAAACTCGTAAGTGAGGACATCGCAACGGTCTGCCAACTGACGGAGGGCGTCCACATCGTTATAAGGTGCCACAATGATTTCCGCCACGCGAGAGGCCGGGCAATCCGCCGCAGGATCCAGCGCGATAACCTTGTGCCCCATGTAGATAGCAGAAATGGCCATCATCTGACCCAGTTGACCGCCACCGATAATTCCGATTGTTTTAGATGAGCTCATTGGTAGACTCCTCTGCGATTTTTCCTTGTTCTTCTGCAAAATCTGCCAAAGCCGTCGCGATAGCTTGATCCTCTACTGAAAGAAGACGGAGGGCGAAGAGAGCCGCATTTGTCGCACCAGCTTCACCGATAGCCATTGTCGCAACAGGCACCCCACCCGGCATCTGAACGATAGAATAGAGTGAATCCACGCCACTAAGGGCACGAGATTTGACTGGCACGCCAATGACTGGAAGGGTTGTTTTGGCAGCTACCATTCCTGGCAAGTGGGCTGCGCCACCTGCACCTGCGATAATGACCTTGATGCCACGGCTACGAGCTTCTTCGGCATGTCTGAACATGAGGTCTGGTGTGCGGTGGGCAGAGACAACCTTCTTCTCGTAGGCTACACCGAAGCGGTCTAGGACTTCTGCTGTTTTTTGCATGGTTGCCCAGTCGGATTTTGAGCCCATGATGATGGAAATAATTGGTTTAGTCATAATTTTTCCTTTTTTCTTCTTTTTTGATAATGGTCTTAGGTGGTGGGGACGGAAGCAAACCTTCGGTTTCATTCCTAAACTTTGAGCCTAAGGTCTCAAAGTTTCCCCCTGACCAGAACATTCACTGTTCTGGTCTTTTCACCACGACGACCATTATCGTGTTTGGCGACTACGGCGCGTTATTCTTATATCTTTACTTAATTGCCTTGCTTCCGATATCTGTTCGGTAGAAGAGTCCTTCTATTTTTTGTTGGGATAGTTCTTGGTAGATGCTGGCTTGGGCTTCTTTGACGGTGGCTGCTGTGGTAACGAGCATATAAACTCGTCCGCCGTTTGAGATCAGTGCTCTGCTATTTTCCGCAAACTTAGCCCCTGCATAGTAGGTGATGACATCGCCTTCTGTCTTGGCTGGCAACTCAACGCCCCTTTCATAGTCTAGCGGGTAGCCCTTGGATGCGACAACCACACCCAGAGTCACACCCTTATCCGTCCAGGTGATGTTTGGCTCCTTGCTATCCAGAATATCTGTAATATTTTGTGCAAAGTCAGATGTCAAACGAGGCAAGATAATCTGTGTTTCAGGATCTCCAAAGCGAGCATTGAACTCGATGACTTTAGGATCTTCTGCTGTCAGGATAAGCCCTGCATAGAGGATGCCAAGATACGGACGGCCTTCTTTGATCATCCCTTCAAGGATTGGCTTGACAATAGTCTCAACCGCTGTATCAACTACACTCTGTGGTAAGTGTGGAACTGGCGCATAGGCACCCATCCCACCAGTGTTAGGCCCCTTATCGCCATCATAGGCACGTTTGTGGTCTTGCGCTGTTGGCATGATGTAGAACTTGTCCCCATTGACAAAGGCAAAGAGTGAAAATTCCTCTCCTTCAAGGAATTCCTCAATAACCACACGCGCACCTGAGTCACCAAATTTATTGTCCAAAAGCATCTCGTGAGCTGCTTCGACCGCTTGCTCAACCCTCTCCGCAACGACGACACCCTTCCCAAGCGCCAGGCCATCCGCCTTGACTACGATAGGCGCACCCTGCTTTTCGATATAGGCCTTGGCTTCCTCGAAATCTGAGAATGTGCCATAGGTTGCTGTCGGAACGCCGTATTTGACCATGATTTCCTTAGCAAAATCCTTGGACCACTCCAACTCTGCCGCCAATCTTGTCGGACCAAAGGCTTTGAGACCAGCTTGGTTAAAATCATCCACGATACCAGCTGCAAGGGCGTCATCTGGCCCTATAAAGGTCCAAGCAATATCGTTGGCTTTTGCAAACTCAATCAATTTAGAATGTTCGGAAATAGAGATATTTACCAATTTCAGACCATCCAGAGTCATACCGTCATTCCCAGGAGCTACAAAGACTCTTTCAACCCCTTTTGATTCAAGTAACTTTTTAGCAATCGCATGCTCACGACCACCCGAACCGACAACAAGCAGTTTCATTTCTCAACCTCTTTTGCGAATTATTTACCAACATTATATCAAAAAAGTTCGTTTTAATCTTGTTTCAGTTAGCATTTTAAGCCAAAAAAGGAAAGAAACTGTTTTCTTCCCTTTAACGTTCTTAATGTCTAAAATGTCTCACACCTGTAAAGACCATTGTCAAGCCATATTTGTCAGCAGCTTCGATAGACTCTTGGTCACGGACGGATCCACCCGGCTGGATGATAGCCCTGATCCCTGCTTTGGCGATTTCTTCCACATTATCCGCAAATGGGAAGAAGGCATCCGAAGCAAGAACAGCGCCGTCAAGACGGTCTTTAGCTTGATCAATAGCGATGCGAACAGAAGCCACACGGTTAGTTTGGCCCGGACCGACACCAAGTGTCATGTGGTCATTGGTTACGATGATACCGTTTGATTTGACGTACTTGATAGCTTTCCAAGCAAACTCAAGAGCAGTCGCTTCTGTCTCAGTTGGCTGGCGTTTGGTCACCACTTGCCAGTCAGCTGGGCTTTCTTTGACCACGTCTTGGTTTTGTACCAGAAGTCCACCGACAACACCTGTGTATTCTGCTTCCACTTCGCTAGCCTCTTGAGCATCAAATGGCAAGGCAAGGATACGCAAGTTTTTCTTTTTATTAGTCAAAATAGCTAGCGCTTCATCCGTATAACTTGGTGCGATGATGATTTCAAGGAAAACACCATGCATCTTCTCAGCTGTCGCAACATCCAACTCACGGTTGAGAACGACGATTCCACCGAAAATTGAGACTGGGTCAGACTCATAAGCATAGTCCCAAGCAGTCTCGATGTCGTCAGCTTGACCAATTCCACATGGATTCATATGTTTGAGAGCCACAACGGTTGGACGATCTTTGAAGTCACGGATGATACGAATGGCAGCATCCGCATCACGGATATTGTTAAAAGACAATTCCTTACCGTTGAGCTGTTTAGCGGATGCAATCGAGTAATCTGTCGGCAAAGCTTTTTGATAGAAATCGGCATCTTGTTGAGGATTTTCACCGTAACGCATTGGTTGCTTGAGGTCATAAGTCAAAGTGAGTTTTTCAGGCTTGCTTTCACCCACTTGAGCTGTGAAGTATTCTGCAATCAAGGCGTCATAAGCCGCTGTGTGACGAAATACTTTGGCTGCTAAACGTTGGCGAGTTTCATAAGAGGTTTCGCCGTTTGCTGCCAATTCGTCCAAAACCACAGCGTAGTCAGCAGGATCTACCACAACTGTAACACTGGCATGATTTTTCGCTGCTGAACGAAGCATAGACGGCCCACCAATATCGATATTTTCAACTGCATCAGCATAAGTCACATCTGGTTTAAGGATAGTTTCCTTAAATGGGTAAAGGTTGACCACCACAAGGTCAATGAGCTCAATCTTGTTGTCCTTAGCCGCTTCCAAGTGGCTATCCAAGTCACGACGAGCGAGAAGCCCTCCGTGGATATTTGGGTGGAGGGTCTTCACACGACCGTCCATCATTTCTGGGAAACCAGTCACATCATCGATAGCAATGGTATCCACCCCAGCATTATCAAGGGCAACCTTAGTTCCACCTGTTGAGATAATCTCCCAACCAAGTTTTTTGAGTTCTTGGGCAAATTCAACAATGCCCGCTTTGTCTGAGACGCTGATTAAGACGCGTTTAGTCATTATATTCTCCTTTTCCAAAACCATATATTTAACTTCGTATAAAATATCTATTAGATACACTTCTTTTGAAGCTTTACCCCATATGGGGTATTTAATAATATTTTTTATTCCACTATCTATGAAATTAATCAACCATACTATTATAGCTACGATTAAAATTAAACCCAAAAATGTTTCAACAGAAATAGCTGTCTCATCTGCAACAAATAATTTATTTAAAGCCAAAGTGATAAAAGCCGTTACCAAAATTATACCAACTATGCCTACCGACTTTACTAAACTTTCATACTTCTTAATTTTATTATCCTGTTTATCTGTCAAATCAGCTATTAACAACTTCACAGCATAACTAGCTTTTTCTCCATACATAAGAATCAATTCATACTTTATTTCTCTACATAGCTCTTCAAATTTATTAGGTTTTCCATCTGAAATTTTATCAAATTTTCGACTGAGATAAATAAAGCCCCCCAAAGAAAGTACAGTAAAAATAAGAGAAACTATTTTAACACACAAATCACCAAAATTCCAGAACCAAAGTACATAACTTGTCAACATTAGAATAATAAATACAATTAAGCTAACTAGAAATAAATTTCTAATTTTTATTACTTTAGGGTAAAATTGTTTTTCATACTCATTAAAAAAATATTCAAATTCTTTAACTTTATCTAGTAAAGTCTTAATAACTTTATTATTCAAAATTTACTTTCTCCTTAATTTCAAACTATCCAACACTTCCGGATACAACTTGTACTCTGCCTCATGGATGCGAGCTTCAAAGCTTTCTATGGTATCATCAGCCAGCCGTGGCACACGCACTTGTTTGATAATCTTCCCTGTATCTACACCTGAGTCCACCCAGTGAATGGTCACGCCACTCTCAGCAACACCAGCATTCCAAGCGTCCTCAATCCCATGAGCTCCTGGAAATTCTGGCAGGTAGGCTGGATGAATGTTGATGATTCGGCCTTCATAGGCTGCCAATAAGGTTGGCCCAACAATTTTCATGTAGCCTGCTAGACAAACCAAGTCAATCTGGTGCTCTTCCAAGAGTTCGACAAGGGCCGCTTCGTAGTCTGCCTTGTTCTCAAACTCCTTGAGTTCAAAAGCGTAGGATAGGACACCAAGCTTGTCTGCACGTTCGAGCACATAGGCG
Organism: Streptococcus sp. 2100; assembly: GCF_013276335.1. NCBI lineage: Bacteria > Bacillati > Bacillota > Bacilli > Lactobacillales > Streptococcaceae > Streptococcus > Streptococcus sp. 2100. Next base: position 17,517 of record NZ_VMKV01000092.1, read on the forward strand.
TCACGATGGTCTGAAAAGACAAACTCTACTGGAAATTGTTCCGCTATCACCTGAAAATTTGAGCCATTACCAGAGGCAAAAACTGCTATTTTTTTCATTTGATGATGACACTTTCGTTTTCTTTCTTGACGATACGACCAATTTCATAGACTGGTTCATTCAACAATTCCTTGATACGAGTTACATTTTCAGGGCTAACTGCCAGTATGAGCCCTACCCCCATATTGAAGATTTCAAACATTTCTTCATGTTTGATTTCACCGTATTTTTCAAGGGCTTTGAAAATTGGAAGCACTGGAACCTTGTCTTCCTCAATCTCAGCTGCTAAATCAGCTGCAAACATACGAGGGACATTCTCAATAAAGCCACCACCTGTGATATGGGCAATGCCGTTGACCAACTCTTCCTTGATGAGTGGCAAAACAGACTTGACATAGATACGAGTCGGCTCAAGCAAAACTTCCTTGAGTTGCTTGCCTTCCAATTCTGGCAGGACTTCCTCACCTGTGTAGTCTGCAAAGACACGACGGACGAGAGAGTAACCATTTGAGTGAATCCCACTTGAAGCGAGTCCGAGAAGAACATCACCTTTTGCCACCTTTGAACCGTCAATGATTTGAGATTTTTCAGCCACACCAACCGCAAATCCAGCCAAGTCGTAGTCATCTTCGCCGTACATGCCCGGCATTTCAGCCGTTTCCCCACCGATGAGGGCAGCACCAGCCTGCACACAACCTTCTGCCACACCAGCAACGACTTGCTCTAGCTTAGCTGGTTCATTCTTACCTGTCGCCACATAGTCGAGAAAATAGAGGGGTTCCGCACCTGCAGCGATGATATCGTTGACACACATGGCCACACAGTCCTGACCGATAGTATCGTGCTTGTCGTACTTGATAGCCAGCATGAGCTTGGTTCCGACACCATCCGTCCCTGAGATCAATACGGGCTCTTTGACACCTGTTTTTGAAAGATCAAACATGCCACCAAAGCCACCAAGAGCTCCAATGACACCTGCACGCTCCGTACGAGCCACGTGCTTTTTAATCCGTTCAACAACTTCATAACCCGCTTCAACATCCACACCAGATTGAGCGTACGCATTTTTATTTGCCATTTCTTTATTCCTTTTCTTTTATGGAGAATCTCAGTAACTCACTTGTAAAAACTGGTCTTTTCTTCCAAACTTCTACGATAGTCTTCTTCGTAGTCATAGAGAGGTGTTGGGTAGTCACCGTCAAAGTAAGCGACACAGAGACCACCATTTGGCGCATCCGTTTCAATCCCAATCGAATCAATCAACCCCTCAACAGAGAGGTAAGTCAGGCTGTCAGCTCCAATGATTTTGCGAGTTTCTTCAATCGTATGATTAGCCGCAATCAGCTCCTGACGGGTCTGGATATCAATCCCGTAGAAGCATGGATAAGCTAGCGCTGGACTGCCAATAGCAACGTGAACTTCAGTCGCACCTGCTTCTTTCAAAAGCTGAACGATACGACGAGAAGTTGTTCCACGTACAATAGAGTCATCAATCATAACCACACGCTTGCCTTTGACAACACCAGAAACTGCAGACAATTTCATCCGCACCCCTTGCTCCCGCAATTCTTGAGTCGGTTGGATAAAGGTACGTTGGGTGTATTGGTTCTTGATGAGGCCCATTTCATTTGGCAAACCAGATTCTTCCGCAAATCCCATGGCTGCGCTGAGGGAAGAATTGGGCACACCGACCACTATATCCGCCTCATGCTTGAATTCACGCGCCAATTGAGCACCCATACGTTTACGTGCCGTATGAACATTGACACCATGAATGTTAGAATCAGGGCGGGCAAAATAGATATACTCCATAGAACAGATTGCTAACTGAGTATCATCCGTATAGCTATCATACTGGATGCCCTTGTCATCAATGATCACAATCTCACCTGGCTTCAAATCACGAATCCATTCAGCACCAATAACCTCAAAAGCACAGGTTTCAGAGGAAACCACCACCGCTCCGTTGGCCATTTTCCCGATAGAAAGCGGACGGAAACCATTGGGATCAAGAGCCGCAATCAACTTATCTTCAAATAGCAAGATATAGGCAAAACCACCTTTAACTAGGCTGAGCGCCTCCTTGATTTTGCCCATCAGACTAGGATTGTGACTGCGACGAATGAGGTGAGCCAAGATTTCAGAGTCCGAAGTCGCGCTGAAAATTGCTCCTCTTTGTTCCAGTTCTTTCTTGAGAGAGGCTGCATTGGTCAGATTTCCATTATGAGCCAAACCAAACTGCATATCGTGAAAACGGAAGAGGAAGGGTTGGATGTTATCAACAGAAGCTTCGCCAGCAGTCGCATAACGCACATGCCCAATCGCACCAGCTCCTGTCAATTTATCCAAATTGGCTGGATTTCTGAACACTTCTGATAAAAGCCCCATGTCACGATGGCGCTTCAGTTGTCCTTGATCATTGGAGAGGATTCCTGCCCCCTCCTGACCACGGTGTTGAAGACTGTGGAGTCCAAAATAGGTCAACTTAGCAGCATCTGGATGTCCCCAAATACCGAAAACACCACATTCTTCATTAAGAGATTTTACTTCGTATGTCATTTTTTATACCTAATTTTCATTTGTAATCATCAAGAGCTAGATTTACATGACTTTTACATTACTGATACTATCTATTAGAAAATCTGTAAGTCTTATTTTCCAGTGAAATGTTTAACCGCTGATGCGAACAGGTGTTGGTCTTTATTGCCTGGGATATTTTGGAAAAGACCATCCTCATAACGTTCTGAGTGGCCCATCTTACCGATGATTTGACCATTCTTGCTGGTAATTCCTTCGATGGCATGGACAGAACCATTCGGATTGTACTTAGAATCCATACTTGGTTTACCGTTAAAGTCAACGTATTGGCTGAAAATTTGACCATTGTCACGGAGCTCTGCAAATTCCTCAGCCGTCACGACAAACTTCCCTTCACCATGCGATACTGGGATAGCATGAATATTACCCACTTGCACTCCAGCCAACCATGGCGAGTTGGTATTGGCAATCCGAGTTTCCACCATCTTGGCCACGTGCTGGTTGGCATCATTGTAGAAGAGGGTTGGGCTCGTACTGCTGGCATCCTCGAAGTTCCCGTATGGAAGAAGACCTGATTTGACGAGGGCCTGGAATCCATTACAGATACCGATAATCAAGCCACCACGGGCGATAAAGCTATCAATAGCCGCACGCACTTTTTCATTAAGCAGGATATTGACGATAAACTTAGCTGAACCATCTGGTTCATCCGCAGCCGAGAATCCACCGGCAAAGAAGAGAATATTAGTCTTGTCGATATTGTCAACCATAGTTTCAACTGACTTGACAATAGCTTCTTCATTCAAGGTCACGAATGGCACCAAATTGACCTCTGCACCTTCTTTTTCGAAGGCCTTAGCTGAATCATATTCTGAGTTGGTTCCTGGAAAGACTGGGATGTAAACCACAGGTTTTTCAACCTTTTCTTTGGCTTTAATCACAACATCTGATACCACAGCTGGTACTTCTTCTAGTTCTTTCGCTTGGGTAAATTCTGTTGGGTAAACTTCTTCCAATGTCCCTTGAAATGCACTGTCAAGCTTGTGTCCATCTAGCTTCACACCGTTGACAGTCAGTGTAAAGTCTGCTTTCGTTTGTCCAATCTTCTCTACTCCAGCAATTTCTTCAGGAGATGTGAAGACAAATCCGCCCAATTGTGCTGTCAAAGAACTTTCAAGTTCAGGCAAGATTACCTCTGCACCGATATGATTTCCAAAAGTAGCAAGAGCCAAACTTTCAACTACACCACCGTATTTGACAGCTGATGCAGATGTCACTTTATGGTCAGCTTGGATGGCTTCAAACTGAGTAAAATTTTTCTTAATCAAGTCAAAATCAATCTCTGCAGAGAGGGCTTGACCTGGGATGTAGTAGATATTTTCCCCAACAGCTTTAAATTCTGGAGAGAGCACCTTACGGCTATCTGCCGTCGTCACCCCAAAGGCAACCAAGGTTGGCGGAACGGTCAATTCTTCAAAGGTACCAGACATGGAGTCCTTACCACCGATAGATGGCAAGCCAAGCTGAATTTGTGCTTCAATAGAACCTAGAAGAGCAGCTACTGGCTGACCGAAACGCTCTGCTTGTTTATCCATACGCTCGAAATACTCTTGGTAAGAGAAACGAGCCTTGGACCAGTTGGCACCAGCAGCCACCAAACGAGCAGTTGCTTCGATAACCCCATAAGCAGCACCGTGGTATGGAGACCATTCAGCTACATATGGGTTGAAACCTTGAGCAATGACCGACGCAGTATGAGTCACACCGTGTTGAACTGGCAATTTCTGCACAGATGCCTCAGTTGGTGTGAGTTGGTAACGACCACCAAGTGGGTGATTAACCGTTGAGCGTCCAACAGAGCAGTCAAAGATAGTCTGTAATCCTTTTTGACTTGCATGGTTGAGGTCAGATAGAACCGTAAGGGTATCTGATTCCAGTGTTTCAGCAGATGTTTGACGCTCTTCTGGGAGTTTGACATCCTTGTCCACAACTTTGGCATCGACAACCACGCGCACACCATTGGTGTCAAGGAAACGGCGTTCCAAGTCAACGATTGTCTCACCATTCCAGTGCATGACAAGATTTGGTTTTTCAGTTACTGTCGCCACCACAACAGCATCAATATTTTCTTTGTTACATTCGGCAACGAAGGTATCCACATCTTCAGGACGAACCACGACCGCCATCCGTTCTTGTGATTCAGAGATGGCAATTTCTGTACCATTCAAGCCCTGGTATTTAAGAGGCACCTTGTTGAGGTCGATTTCAAGACCGTCTGCCAATTCACCGATAGCCACACAGACACCGCCTGCCCCAAAGTCATTGGACTTCTTGATCAGACGAGTGACATTGCCATTACGGAAGAGGCGCTGAATCTTGCGTTCTTCGATGGCATTTCCTTTTTGAACCTCAGCACCAGCAGTCTCTACAGACTCAACTGTTTGAACCTTAGAAGACCCTGTCGCACCACCGACACCATCACGTCCAGTCTTACCACCGAGCAGGATAATGACATCCCCCGCTTCCGGTTTTTCACGGACTACATTTTCCTTAGGAGCAGCACCGACAACGGCACCCAACTCCATACGCTTAGCAACGAAGCCTGGGTGGAAGTATTCACGAACATAGGTCGTCGCAAGCCCAATTTGGTTACCATATGAAGAATAACCATGAGCCGCTGTTTTAGAAATGACTTGTTGTGGCAGCTTACCAGCACGCGTTTCAGAGATTGGTGCTGTAATATCACCTGCACCCGAGATACGCATAGCTTGGTAAACGTATGAACGTCCTGACAATGGGTCACGAATGGCTCCACCAATACAGGTAGCAGCCCCACCAAATGGCTCAATCTCAGTTGGGTGATTGTGGGTTTCGTTCTTGAACATTAGGAGCCATGGCTCTTTCACACCATCAACATCCACTTCGATTTCTACTGAGCAAGCATTGATTTCATCTGACACTTCCATATCATCCAAACGTCCATTGGCACGCTCATAACGACCGAAAATAGTAGCCATATCCATCAAGGTTTGTGGTTTTGCCGTACGTCCCAACTCATCACGCATGGCAATATACTTGTCATAGGTCGCCTGCAATTGCTTTTGGAATTTAGAAGCTGAAAAGTCGATGTGTTTCAACTCTGTCTCAAAAGTCGTATGACGGCAGTGGTCAGACCAGTAAGTGTCCAAAACCTTGAGTTCGGTCTCAGTTGGCACGCGCCCCATTGACTTAAAGTAGTCTTGGATAAAGAGCAAATCATCCACTTCCATGGCCATCCCTTGCTCAGCCTTGTAGCGAGCAAAGTCTTCTGCTGTATAGCTTTCAAAGAAAGTCAATTTGGGAATAGTCTTGTCTGACTCTGAAAATTCCTGCTTGGCAATCCCTACCGTGATGTCCTTGAAACGAGAATCAACTGGGTTGAGCAGATAGTTCTTGACCGCTTCCAACTCAGTCGCATCAATATCCTTATTGACTAAGTACAATTGTGCTGTATTAACCGTCACATCACTCGAACTTCCTAGTAAAAGCAAGGCTTCCTGTGAAGAAGCCGCACGCTGGTCAAACTGCCCTGGTAGGCTTTCAATCGCAAAGAAAGCATAGTTGGCAAGATCCGCCTGCACAGCCGCTTCATCCAAAACATGGTCTATCACCTGCTCAGAGAAAATGTGTTTCTCTGCAGGTGCAAACAGGTCCTCTGCCAAGTCAAATACATCATAAACTCGCACGATGCGAATACTTTTCAAAGTTGAAAGCCCCAAGTTGTGCTGGAGCTCTCTCACCAAACTCTCTGACTTGACCTGAAAATCAGCCTTTTTTTCAACAAAAATACGTTTATCCATCAATTCTTATTCCTTTATTTCAGCTCTTGCAATGTTTCCAAACAGCCTTGAGGTTGTTATTTCAATTCCTGCAACTTTTCCCAAACAATCTCGTAAACGTCTGTTAGTTCTCCCAATCCTCTACGGAAAACATCCTTATCCATGTGGTTGCCATCCGCATCCCACAAACGGCAGTTATCTGGTGAAAATTCATCTGCTAAGATAATCTTGCCATCCTTGTCAAAACCGAACTCTAGCTTAAAGTCAATCAACTTAAGCCCAATCTCAGCAAACCAGCCTTTCAAGAGTTCATTGATACGACGGGTTTCTTCCTTCAAGTAAGCAATCTGCTGGTCATCCGCAATCTTTAGGAATTTCACATGCTCGTCATTGATAAATGGATCATCCAAATCATCATTTTTATAGTAAAATTCAACAATCGGAGTATCCAAGGCGATACCTTCGTCTACGCCAAAACGTTTTGAAAAGGAACCAGCCGTGTAGTTGCGGAGCACGACTTCCAAAGGAATAATCTCAACCTTTTTATTGAGTTGTTCCGTGTCTGAAAGTTTCTCCACAAAGTGAGTCGCCACATCAGCCGCATTTAATTTCTCAAAAATAAAAGATGAAATCTGATTATTCAAGACTCCCTTACCTGCAATCTGCTCCTTCTTGACACCGTTGAAAGCAGTCGCCTGGTCCTTGTAAGTTGAAATAATAAGATTTTCATCTTCAGTTGTATAGATATCTTTAGCTTTTCCCGAATAGATCAACTGTTTTGACATTTTAAAGTTCGCCTTTCGTATTACTTGAGCACATTCTACCATAAAAAACCTAAAATTACAAGAATTTAACCGAATAAATAACATAGCACCCTCGAAAATCATAAAGAAAAAACTGCAAGAAGAATCTTTCTCACAGTTTTAAAATCATTTAACTCTGAAAATACGAACATTACTCTTTGTTCAAAAATTGATCTAAATAATAACGCAGGTGACTTTTCTTGCCCGTAATCATCTGTAGACGGCCTTCCACCCCGTACCGAAGTTTTTCAGCCTGCTCAGAAGTTAGATTAGTCTCCGCTTCAATTTTAAAGAAATTCCCTTTTTCAGTCTTGGTAGCTGTAGCATCTATGCTGGTAATAGTAGAATCTAGGAAAAGTTGATTCTTGGCATCATGAGTCGTAGTATAGCGAACAGAATCACCGACCTTGATTCTTGCTACATCTTTTGAACTTAGATAAGCTGTTAGCTTGGCTTTTCCTTCTTTTTCCAAGGATGGATAGAGTTGGGCTAGTAGGGTACCTTCTGCTACCATGGTAGAATCACTAGTCTCAGGATTAAGGTGAAGCACCCCATCCTCACTGGCCGTAATTTTCCCCTTGTCTAGAAGACTTCCCTGAACCTTCTTGCCTGACTCTGCTTCCAAGATTTTTTGGTCTAGAAGGGTCAATTCCTGACCAACCTTTGCCAAGTGTTGGGATTTGAGAGATTCCAATTGACTGCTTAAACCTGACGCATAGGCTTGCTGGGTACCTGAACCTGCATACTGGACACGGTAAGTAGCAAGACTAGATTCTAACTGAGAAAGCTGCGCTTCAACCTGCGCAACAGCCTGAGCCTTAGCTTGCGGATTTTCCTCGCCCTGAGACTTGTAGGACTGGTAGAGAGAGTAGGCTAGATTCTGACTGGCCAAGGAAGCACCTGTTTCCATAGCTGACTTAGCTGTCTGGTAATCGCGAATTTTAGCCTCTGTTTGACTGATGAGGTTGCCGATTTCGGCTTGGGTTTGGCTAGCTGCTGCATTCTGGGACGCGATGGTCTCATTTTGTTGCGATGTACTAGCCCTAAGACTGCCTGCTTGACTGATGTAGTCGCGAAAGGTGGCTTGGTAGCCAAACTTATCCTCCTCTGGAAAGTGGTTCTCCCCTTCTTGCAGGCTCTTTTGCAAATACTCCAATTGCTTTTTTTGATCCTTGAGCATATCCAACTGACTAGCATAGGCCTCCGCTTGGACACCCTCTGCCCCTTCCTGATATTGAACCAAGAGATCCCCCTTCTTAACCAGCTTATTTTCTTCCAAATGATTGACAAGAATACGATTGTTGCTAGTTGACTGGATATGTGCAAGGATACAACTAGGCTCGACAGTAGCTCTAGTAGACAAACTCATCTCCTTATCTGCAAATGTTGCAAATCCAAGTAAAAACACAAGCAGAAGGGACATGGGGACAATCACCCGACTGGAAAAATTATGGTAACGACGATTATAAAACTCCGCACTTTCTAAAAATTCTGGTTTCATCCTCTCCTCTTTCTAGCTATTGACCAAATGGGCGTAAAAGCCACCCTGTGCAAGCAAATCAGCATGCTTTCCTTCTTCAACAATCTTGCCCTGATCCAAGACAACAACCTTCTCTGTCCGCTCTGCAATGGTCAAGCGGTGGGCGATGAAAATCAAGGTCTTGTCTAAAGCCATGAGATTATCTACGATCCGCTTCTCTGTCAAAATATCCAAACTGCTGGTCGCCTCATCCAAAATCAAGACAGGTGCATCTGTCAAGAGAGCACGCGCCAGAGCGATTCTCTGCCGTTGACCACCTGAAATCCCTGCCCCATCCGAAGTCAATTCTGTCTGGTAATTCAGTGGCATGCGCTCGATATCCTCCCGAATCTCTGCCAATTCCACCGCCCGTAAGATATCCTCTTGAGTCGTCCCCTCCTTGGCTCCAAGGAGAAGATTCTCCAAAATCGTTCCGTTAAAGACATAGGGCTGTTGAGGCAGATAGTTGATGTACTGGCGCAGGGCTTTTTTATCAATCTGATTGAGATTGACACCACCCAGACTAATCTCTCCCTGACTTGGGTCGTAAAAATTAACCATCATCTTAGCCAAGGTCGTCTTACCTGACCCCGAAATCCCCACAAAAGCCACCTTAGAACCCTGCGGAATAGTCAAATTGATATCCGACAAGACATCTCGACCATAGCCATACTTATAGTAAACCTGCTTGAAAGTCATCTCTCCCTTCATCAAACTCAAATCCTCAACCGTTTTCTTCTCCTCAAACTCCGAGGCTACCAGATAGACCTCATTCAGACGGTTATTGGCAACCTGTGCTGTCTGAAGCTTGGTTTGCAGATTGATGATATTTTCCAAAGGATTGGTAAAGTAAACCAGCAAGGTATTATAGGTAATCAACTGCCCCAAACTCATCTTGCCATCCATGACCAGAACAGCCCCCATCCAGAGAATGCCGACATTGAGCAAGAGATGGCCAACTTTTTTCAGAGCCTTTTGCTGACTCTCTGCCCGACTATAGGTAAAGGATTTCTTCAGATAATCCACAAATTCCTTGTCAATCTTTTGATAACGTGAACTTTCACTAGTCAAGGACTTGATAGTCTCAATACCGTTGATGTCCTCAATGATAGAAGAAGACAGAACCGCATTGGCTTCCATGGTGTCCCGATTCATCTTTTCAAACGGCTTCATAAAGGCAAAGATAATCACTGTGTAGATAGGAAGTGCCAATAAAGTCATGAAAAAGAGATTGGTATTTTGTGAAAATAAAACAAGAGAAATAATGACAACTGTTGACACATCTAGGAAAATCGAAAGAATGGTCGAAGCCAGCGCATCGATGATACTATTAGCATCCGTGAAACGAGACACGATTTCCCCTGTCCGACGTGTCGCAAAAAAGGACATAGGCAGGTGAAAAACATGCTTGATATAGGACAAAATCACATCAATCGACAAGCGTTGCCCCAAAACAAGTAAGAGATACTCCTGAGCGTAAGACAAAATCTGCTGGAGAATATAGACGATAACCAGCCCAATAGAAATAATCCCAAGCGTCGAACGCATCTGATCTGGCACATAGGTATCAATGATAGACTGCATATAATAAGAACCCACAATGTTAATCAAGGTTACCAAGAGTGTTGCCAAAACGATATTGGCAATCAAGCAACGCTGCTTCACTAATATAGGGATAAAAGAGAGCAGACCATTCTTTTGTTCCTTATGAGGCTTGTAGTCTGGACTAGGTGCCATAAAAAGAGTCACTCCTGTCCATTCTTCCGCAAAACGCTCACGTGGCAGTTTGGTCAATTTCACCCCAGGATCTGGATCGGCAATATGAATGCTATCCTTATCCTGCCCAGTCACCACATAGTAGTGGAGCAATTTTCCTTCCTTAAGAACATGGGCAACAAAAGGAAAAGTCAAATCTGGCAAGTCAAAGAGCGTCATATCCGCCTTAATTGCTCGCGTCTCAAAACCAATTTCCTCTGCCACCTTGACCAAGCCCAAAGCCGTCGTCCCATCCATAGTCGTCTTAGCCAATTCTCGCAAGTGAGCCAAAGAATAATAACTACCATAGTAGCCAAAAACCATAGCTAATGAAGCTACACCGCAGTCCATCTGATCCACCTGCGGACGATAGTGACGTTTCCCAAATTTCATCTTCATCTCCTTTTTCCTAATACTCAATGAAAATC
>NZ_VMKV01000093.1:0-6159 GCF_013276335.1 Streptococcus sp. 2100
GTCAGTGAGCATATCTACGGCAAGGCGAAGCTGACGTGGTTTGAAGAGATTTTCGAAGAGTATTAGTCCAAACCGTAGTTGTAGTCATCATCTTGCATGGCTTCAACTTCGCCAAGAAGGTAACCATTTCCGACTTGAGAGAAGAAGTCATGGTTGGAAGTTCCTGTTGAAATACCGTTCATAACGATTGGGTTGACATCTTCAGCTGAATCTGGGAAAAGTGGATCTTGTCCCATGTTCATGAGAGCTTTATTGGCATTGTAGCGAAGGAAGGTTTTAACCTCTTCAGTCCAACCAACACCGTCATAAAGACTCTCTGTGTAGCCTTCTTCATTTTCATAAAGAGTATAGAGCAGGTCGTACATCCATTCTTTGAGTTTTTCTTGCTCTTCTTCAGGCAATTCATTGAAACCAAGTTGGAATTTATAACCAATGTAAGTTCCGTGAACAGACTCATCACGAATAATCAATTTAATAATTTCTGCAACGTTGGCAAGTTTGTTGTTACCAAGGTAGTAGAGGGGAGTGAAGAAACCTGAATAGAAGAGGAAGGTTTCGAGGAAGACACTGGCAACTTTCTTTTCAAGTGGGCTACCGTTGAGGTAGATTTCGTTGACAATCTCAGCCTTCTTTTGTAGGTAAGGATTGGTATTGGTCCATTCGAAAATTTCTTCAATCTCAGCCTTAGTATTTAAGGTAGAAAAGATTGATGAATAAGATTTAGCGTGGACAGACTCCATAAATTGGATGTTATTGAAAACAGCTTCCTCATGAGGTGTACGGATGTCTGCGCGAAGGGCTTCAACCCCCGTTTCAGATTGCATAGTATCCAAAAGTGTCAAACCACCAAAAACTTTTCCGACCAAGTCTTTCTCTTTGTTAGATAGCTTTCTCCAGTCATCCAAGTCATTTGACAAGGGAATACGTGTATCGAGCCAGAATTGCTCTGTCAGCTTTTCCCAAGTTGATTTGTCGATGACATCTTCGATGGCATTCCAGTTAATGGCTTTATAGTAAGTTTCCATTTGAAATCTCTTTCTGTGTTTAGTATTGCGAACTCACAATTATTCTATTTTACCATAATTCTATAGGAGTATCGCACAAAAAGTCGGAATCCCGACTTTTAAAATGTTACATAAATTATGTTATGACATAGTAGATTTGATTTTATCAGTGCTGCTTAGGGAAAAATAGTGTTTCTATGCTAGAAACTAAATCACACAGCTTTCACATTGGTTGGCACCGACTTCTCCACCGTCATCTGTAAAGGTGCGGACGTAGTAGATAGACTTGATTCCCTTGTTAAAGGCATAGTTACGAAGGATGGACAAGTCACGTGTCGTTTGTTTATTTTCCCTCTTCCATTCGTAAAGGCCTTTTGGAATGTCACTGCGCATGAAGAGGGTGAGTGAAAGTCCTTGATCCACGTGTTCAGTCGCAGCAGCGTAAACATCGATGACTTTACGCATATCCATATCGTAGGCAGAAGTGTAGTAAGGAATGGTTTCTGTAGACAAGCCAGCAGCAGGGTAGTAGATTTTACCAATTTTCTTCTCTTGGCGTTCTTCGATACGTTGCGTAATCGGGTGGATAGAAGCAGAAACGTCGTTGATATAGCTGATAGAACCATTTGGCGCTACAGCAAGGCGATTTTGGTGGTAAAGACCATCTGCTTGAACCTTGTCGCGAAGTTCAGCCCAATCAGCAGCACCAGGGATAAAGACATCTTTGAAGAGTTCTTTAACACGGTCTGATTTTGGAACAAACTCGCCAGTCACATACTTGTCGAAGTAGCTTCCGTTAGCATAGTCTGATTTTTCAAAGTTGTGGAAGGTAATACCACGTTCACGCGCGATATTGTTTGACTCAACCAAGGTCCAGTAGTTCATAAGCATAAAGTAGATGCTTGTAAATTCAACAGACTCAGGTGATCCATATTCAATCAATTGTTGGGCAAGGTAGCTGTGCAGTCCCATGGCACCAAGTCCAAAGGTGTGAGCTTGGCTATTTCCATGGTCGATGGTAGGAACAGCTACGATGTGTGAACTATCTGTAACGAAAGTAAGGGCACGAACCATAGCACGGATAGAACGACCAAAATCAGGTGAAGTCATCATGTTAACCACGTTGGTTGAACCAAGGTTACATGAAACATCTGTTCCCATTTGAAGGAATTCTTGAGCATCGTTGATCAAGCTTGGTTCTTGGACTTGAAGAATCTCAGAACACAAGTTACTCATGATAATCTTACCATCAACAGGATTTGCACGGTTAGCCGTATCAATGTTGACTACATAAGGGTAGCCAGACTCTTGTTGCAATTTAGAGATTTCAGTTTCCAAATCACGCGCCTTGATTTTTGTCTTGCGGATGTTTGGATTTGCGACCAATTCATCGTATTTTTCAGTAATGTCGATGTAGTTGAATGGCACACCGTATTCTTTTTCTACAGAGTAAGGACTGAAGAGGTACATTTCTTCATTTTTACGAGCCAATTCGTAGAATTTATCAGGTACTACAACACCAAGTGATAGGGTTTTGACACGAACTTTTTCATCGGCGTTTTCTTTCTTAGTTGAAAGGAAGGCGATGATGTCTGGGTGAAAGACGTTGAGGTAGACAACACCGGCACCTTGACGTTGCCCCAATTGGTTGGAGTAAGAGAAGCTGTCTTCGAAGAGTTTCATAACTGGCACAACCCCAGAGGCTGCTCCTTCATAACCCTTGATAGGTGCACCAGCTTCACGAAGGTTGCTGAGGGTAATTCCCACACCACCACCAATACGTGAAAGTTGAAGAGCTGAGTTGATAGAACGTCCGATAGAGTTCATATCATCCGTCACTTGGATTAGGAAACAAGATACTAACTCCCCACGGCGAGCACGTCCAGCATTCAAGAAGGAAGGAGTAGCAGGTTGGTAGCGTTGGTGGATGATTTCATTGGCAATATCGATTGCAACAGCTTCATTCCCATCAGCGAAATAAAGGGCGTTGAAGAAGACACGGTCTTCCATATTTTCAAGATAGTATTCACCGTCATTAGTCTTTAAGGCATATTGATTGTAAAATTTATAAGCTGCCATGAATGACTTGAATTGGAAGTTTTGGTCTTTGATAAATTGAGCCAATTCTTCCAAGAACTCTGGACGGTATTTCTTGATAAAGGCTGTTTCGATGTAGTTGTGTTTAATGAGGTAATTGATTTTGTCTTTGATTGAATCAAAAACCATAGTGTTTGGAACTACATTTTCTTTAAAGAAAGCATCCAAGGCTTCCTTATCTTTATGAAGCATGATTTGTCCATTAACAGGACGGTTAATTTCGTTATTAAGACGGAAGTAAGTCACGTCTTCAAGATGTTTTAATCCCATAAAATTTCCCTTATCTAATTACAAAAGAAAGGCTTCTAAGTTAGCCCTAAAAGCAGTTTCTTCTGGATGATGTACTAAGATTATGCTAATTGTTTCAGTTTTCCTGGTTGGAAACCTGAAAAGACTTCAGTTGGTGTTTGGATAACAGGAGCTGCGCTAAAACCGAGCTCTTTAACTTGATCGACGTACTCAGGTTGCTCATCAAGATTGATTTCACGATAAGAGACATTATTACTGTCCAAGAAACGTTTGGTCATCTTACATTGGACACAGTTGTTTTTAGAATAAACGGTTACCATTGTGTAACTCCTCTTCAAAATTTAATACTATCCTAGTATATCAGAAAATAAAATTTTGTCAATGATTTGAACTAAATATAGTGGTCTGTTTTTCTAGTAAAGCTCACAAAACACAATATGTAGTGTTTGTTTTATAAAACAGCAATAATTATCCTATAAATTGTTTTTGAAGAAACTATATCCTGTGTTTTGTTATCTAGGATAGAAGATTTTCAGCAAGTTATCTGAAAGGAAATTGAAGGAAAATCCAGAAAATGCTTGAAAAAAATCCTAGAAGATGGTATAATACCAAACTGTAAGGGTTATCACATATAACTCAAAAAAGAAAGAACAAAAGGAGAGTCAAACTATGGCTTCTAAAGATTTCCACGTAGTGGCAGAAACAGGTATTCACGCACGTCCAGCAACATTGTTGGTGCAAACTGCTAGCAAATTTGCTTCAGATATCACTCTTGAATACAAAGGTAAATCAGTTAACCTTAAATCAATTATGGGTGTTATGAGTCTTGGTGTTGGCCAAGGTGCTGACGTAACTATCTCAGCTGAAGGTGCAGATGCAGATGACGCCATCGCTGCAATCTCAGAAACAATGGAAAAAGAAGGATTGGCATAAGGGAAATGACAGAAATGCTTAAAGGAATCGCAGCATCTGACGGTGTTGCAGTTGCAAAAGCATATCTACTCGTTCAACCGGATTTGTCATTCGAGACTGTTTCAGTCGAAGATACAAACGCAGAAGAGGCTCGTTTGGATGTTGCTCTTGAAGCTTCTCAAAACGAGCTTTCTCTTATCCGCGAGAAAGCTGTAGGTACGCTTGGTGAAGAAGCGGCTCAAGTTTTTGACGCTCATTTGATGGTTCTTTCTGACCCAGAATTGATTGGTCAGATTAAAGAAACAATTCGTGCTAAGAAAGTCAATGCAGAAGCAGGTCTTAAAGAAGTGACTGATATGTTCATCACTATCTTTGAAGGCATGGAAGACAACCCATACATGCAAGAACGTGCAGCGGATATCCGCGACGTGACAAAACGTGTATTGGCAAACCTTCTTGGTAAGAAATTGCCAAACCCAGCTTCTATCAATGAAGAAGTAATCGTGATTGCACATGACTTAACACCATCTGATACAGCTCAATTGGACAAAAACTTTGTAAAAGCTTTTGTAACAAACATCGGTGGACGTACAAGCCACTCAGCTATCATGGCACGTACACTTGAAATTGCAGCTGTATTGGGAACAAATAACATCACTGAAATCGTCAAAGACGGTGATATCCTTGCCGTTAACGGAATTACTGGTGAAGTGATTATCAACCCAACAGATGAACAAGCGGCAGAATTTAAAGCAGCTGGTGAAGCTTATGCTAAACAAAAAGCTGAATGGGCACTTTTGAAAGATGCTCAAACAGTGACTGCTGACGGTAAACACTTCGAGTTGGCAGCTAACATCGGTACTCCAAAAGACGTTGAAGGTGTTAACAACAACGGTGCAGAAGCTGTTGGACTTTACCGTACAGAGTTCTTGTACATGGATTCTCAAGACTTCCCAACAGAAGATGAGCAGTATGAAGCGTATAAGGCTGTTCTTGAGGGAATGAATGGTAAACCAGTGGTTGTTCGTACAATGGATATTGGTGGAGATAAGGAACTTCCTTACTTCGATATGCCACACGAAATGAACCCATTCCTTGGATTCCGTGCCCTTCGTATCTCTATTTCTGAAACTGGAGATGCAATGTTCCGTACACAAATCCGTGCCCTTCTTCGTGCTTCTGTTCATGGTCAATTGCGTATCATGTTCCCAATGGTTGCCCTCTTGAAAGAATTCCGTGCAGCTAAAGCAGTTTATGAAGAAGAAAAAACAAATCTTCTTGCTGAAGGAGTTGCAGTTGCGGATGACATCCAAGTTGGTATCATGATTGAAATTCCTGCAGCAGCTATGCTTGCAGACCAATTTGCAAAAGAAGTTGACTTCTTCTCAATTGGTACAAATGACTTGATCCAATACACAATGGCGGCAGACCGTATGAACGAACAAGTTTCATACCTTTACCAACCATATAACCCATCAATCCTTCGCTTGATCAACAACGTTATCAAGGCAGCTCACGCTGAAGGTAAATGGGCTGGTATGTGTGGTGAGATGGCTGGTGACCAGACAGCTGTTCCACTGCTTGTCGGAATGGGCTTGGATGAGTTCTCTATGTCAGCAACATCTGTACTTCGTACACGCAGCTTGATGAAGAAACTCGACACAGCTAAGATGGAAGAGTACGCAAACCGTGCCCTTACAGAATGCTCAACAATGGAAGAAGTTCTTGAACTTCAAAAAGAATACGTTAATTTTGATTAATGTGATTAACCTTGTAACCTAGTTGCAAGGTTTTTTGGGCGCATTTTGGAAAAGTATGGTCTAATACTCTTTCAAAATCTCTTCAAACCACGTCAGCGTCGCCTTAACGTAGATATGCTCACTGACTTCGTCAGTCT
>NZ_VMKV01000094.1:0-9765 GCF_013276335.1 Streptococcus sp. 2100
CTATTCGAAAAACTTTGAATCAGAACCAGAACAAAAAAAGAAAGACGCAAGTATATCCCTCCACAAACCCATCCGTGGAAACTCACATCTTTCAAACAATATCTTCAGAAAAATAAAAAGGATTATGAAGAGTTTACTAGTGAGGAGCTTCATTCTCCTCAGTTACAAGTATAATCTATTTCTCGCTAAATGGGAAGCTGTTCCTTAAAGGAAATCACTCTATCCCTTACATTTAGGAGAGAGAAAATAAGGAGTCTAAGACAAGCATTTCATTTGATAAGAGGCTTGGAGCTGCTAGGCTGGAGAGCCAAGGCTAAGACTAGCCTTGGTTTAGCTGAAAAAATAGCTTCAAGGGTTCCTCGTGTCAAATGAAAGCAAAATAATTGCCCTCAATCTCACCATTTTTTGGGGCATCATCACTTTCGATTGACACTACTTTTTTAAAATTTTTTAATTAATTTTACAACTGCTTCCGTTCGAGCTGTATGTGGGAACATATCGACCGACTGGATATAATGAAGATCATAGACTTCTACTAAGCGTACCAAATCACGAGCCAAGGTCGAAACATTACAAGAAATATAGACCATTTTTTCTGGTACATAAGTAAGAATAGTATCTAATAACTTATCATCCAGACCTGTACGTGGTGGGTCAACAATCAAAGCATCTGCTCGGTAGCCTTCCTTGTACCAACGAGGAATAATCTCTTCTGCTGTTCCAGCTTCATAATGAGTATTGTCAAATCCCATTCTTTTGGCATTTCGCTTGGCATCTTCAATGGCTTCTGGAATAATATCCATACCTCTGAGTGTTTTTACTTTCTTTGCGAAGGCAAATCCAATCGTTCCAACTCCACAATAAGCGTCAATCAAATGGTCTTCTTTATCAACATCCAAGGCTTTTACCGCCTCGTTATAAAGAACTTCTGTTTGTTCAGGATTTAGTTGATAGAAAGCTCGAGGAGATAGTGAGAATTCATAGTCGAGTACACCTTCTTGAATACTCTCTTCTCCCCAGATAATCTCTGTCTTTTCACCATAAATCTCACTGGTTTTAGCTGTATTTGTATTCACAGCTACTGTCACAACTTCTGGAAAATCTTTAATTAAGTCTTTTACTAGTTGGGTTAAATTAAGCTGACGATTTGTAACAATAATAATCTGAACCTGTCCAGTCTTTCTTGCTCGTCGAACCATAATAGTCCTAACACCTAGAACTTTTCTCTCATCGGTGATTGGAATTTGGTGAAAAGTAAGTAATTCCGCTAGACGATTAGCAATCACTTGGGTTTCCTTGTCTTGTACCAGGCAATCTTTCAACTCTACTAAAGAGTGAGAGTTTTGTGCATATAAGCCCGCCTTGACCTGATTTTTAAATTTTCTAGTCTGAAATTGTAACTTAGCTCTGTAATATTTTGGTTCCTGCATTCCAATAGTTGGACGAATTTCATAGTTTTCATATCCTGCAGGAGCAAATTTTTTCAGCGCTTGATGAAGCAAGTCCGTCTTGAACTCCAGCTGCTTATCATAATGCAGGTGCATGATTTGGCAGCCTCCGCACTCATTATAAATAGTACAAGCTGGCACAACGCGGAATTTAGACTTCTTGTTGACCTTTAATAATTTCGCTTCAACAAAGTTACGTTTAATAGAAGTAATCTGACAATAGATATCTTCGCCTTTGAGAGCACCGGGTACAAAGACTAATGTTTTTTGGTAAAAGCCGATTCCCTCACCATTAATTCCCATGCGCTTGATTTTTAATGGTATTTTTTGTTTTATTTTTAGATTCATAGGTCTATTATACCATGGAGTTTCTAAGATATTTAAGAATATGTTACAATAAAAGCATGAATTCAAAAACACCTCGCTTTAGTATACTAGATTTCCCTGAACGATTACGAAGCTATATCAAGGGAGCTAATCTCTCTGATAGTTCTTCTCATTCAAGTGCAACTGTCCTATATATAGATTCAGGTTACTATTTAAAAATAGATTAAAAAGGCAGATTAGCTCAAGAAGCTAAGATTGCAACTTGGTTCGAAACTGAAGGATTGGGAACTCCAGTGATTACCTATTTATCAGCAAAAAAGGACTTCCTTCTGACTAAAGAAGCCATTGGCAGCAACGCTCTCGCTTTTTTAAATCAACCCGAAAGACTCTGTCAAACCCTGGCTCAAGCATTAAACAAACTTCACAGTCTTAAACCACAATCTTTTCCGTCGGAAAATCATCTGAAGCGTTATAAAGA
This sequence comes from Streptococcus sp. 2100, assembly GCF_013276335.1. Classification (NCBI taxonomy): domain Bacteria; kingdom Bacillati; phylum Bacillota; class Bacilli; order Lactobacillales; family Streptococcaceae; genus Streptococcus; species Streptococcus sp. 2100. The sequence continues at coordinate 2,254 of NZ_VMKV01000094.1, forward strand.
AAAAGCCTTAAAAAACTATCAGAAGGGGACTTTTTATAACAAGACTCTTCTGCCTCAATTTCACATTCACAGTCGTGAAGAAGCTTACCAACTGATACAAGAGAAAGGTTACATTCTCAAAGCTGATGCTTTTATTCATGGAGATGCCTGCCTGCCAAATTTCATCTTGAAGGATGCCTCTCATTTTTCTTGCTTTATTGACTTGGGATTGGCTGGTTTTAGTGACCGACATATCGACCTCTTTTGGGCAATTTGGTCCCTTCATTACAACCTACAAGATGCTACGTATGCTGAATTATTTCTCGACTATTACGGTAGAGAATATGTAAATATGGATAAACTACGACTTGTTGCAGCTTTCGAAGCATTTAGATGAAAGGAAATTATGAAAATCACAAAACTTGAAAAGAAAAAAAGACTCTATCTGATGGAGCTTGATAATGGCGACAAATGCTATATCACCGAAGATACAATTGTTCGTTTTATGTTATCGAGAGATAAGGTGATAAGCGAAGAGGAATTGAAAGAGATTCAAGACTTTGCTCAATTTTCTTATGGTAAGAATCTGGCCCTCTACCACTTATCCTTTAAAGCACGCACTGAAAAAGAGGTCAGAGAATATCTAAAAAAATACGATATTGATGAAAACATCGTTTCTCAAGTCATTGCTAATCTTAAAGAAGATAAGTGGATCAATGATAGCCAATACGCTTATGCTAGCATCAATGCTAATCAACTGTCAGGAGACAAGGGTCCTTATGTGCTGACTCAGAAACTAGCTCAAAAAGGGATTTCAAAATCTACTATAGAAGAGAACTTGAAAGAATTTGATTTTTCTGAAGTTGCTCAACGTGTAGCTAATAAACTATTGAAAAAATATGAGGGAAAACTTCCAGCTCGTGCCCTGCAAGATAAGATTATCCAGAGCTTGACTAACAAGGGCTTCTCTTATTCTGATGCTAAAATTGCCTTTGACGACTTAGGTAGCCAAATTGACCAAGAAACGACTCAAGAACTCATCTTCAAGGAACTTGATAAGCAATATACTAAGTATGCTCGAAAGTATGAAGGATACGAACTGAAGCAGCGTTTAACTCAAGTTTTAGCACGAAAGGGCTACGATTTTTCGGATATAGCAAGCGCTCTTAGAGAATATCTTTAATATTTCCAAGTGAAATTCACAGATTTTAGGTAATTTTATGGTACAATAGTAAATGATAAACTTATAAATTGTAGAAAGTTGGTTAGTTATGAAGCTTCCAAAAGAAGGCGACTTTATTACAATTCAAAGTTATAAGCATGATGGGAGTCTCCACCGAACTTGGCGGGACACCATGGTACTAAAAACAACAGAAAACGCCATTATTGGTGTCAACGATCATACACTTGTTACCGAAAGTGATGGTCGTCGTTGGGTCACTCGAGAACCGGCTATTGTTTACTTTCACAAGAAATATTGGTTTAATATCATTGCCATGATTCGTGATAATGGAACTTCTTACTATTGCAATATGGCTAGCCCCTACTATCTGGATGAAGAAGCACTGAAGTATATTGATTACGATTTGGATGTTAAAATTTTTACAGATGGGGAAAAACGTCTCTTGGACGTTGAAGAGTACGAGCGTCACAAACGCAAAATGAATTATTCTGATGATTTGGACTATATTTTAAAAGAACATGTCAAAATTCTTGTTGATTGGATTAACAATGGACGTGGTCCTTTCTCAGAAGCCTATGTAAACATTTGGTACAAGCGCTATGTAGAACTAAAGAATCGGTAAAGTTGTCAAACTAGGGTGAAAGCCCTGGTTTTTTTATTTGAAAAACCCAGTTTTTCAGCTGGGTTGGTCTCTATATATCTAATTTCGTAACAGTAAATTTGATCTGGGAATAGTCTTTTTCAACATCCTTATCCAGCAAGAATGCAGTGGCGTCCTTCTTAACCTGAACCAAGTCAATATTCTGAGCTTGAGCCGCATAGACGCAGCCACAATAATATTGACGATAGATATCATACTCCTCACACATCTCTACTGAACGTTTGTAGCCTTGATTTTTCTTGAAATCGTTGGGAAGATAGTGGGTCGTGTAAATTTTTTGCACATCGATTCCGATGCTATTGATGGTTTGAGAATTCTTATGAGGACTGATGGTCAAGGCTGAACCAAAGTAGTCAAAGCCCAAGTCCATAGCCACTTGCGCTGTTTTATCCAGTCGGTAGTCAAAACAAACCTTGCAACGGTCGCCACCTTCAGGCTCTTCTTCCAGTCCTCTGACTAACTTACGTTATTCATTTGGTTCATAGGGAGCTTCTAGATACTGGACCGTATTTCCAGTCCGCTCATTAAAATCACTGACAAACTTTTTAGTCACATAGGCACGCTTATGGTATTCTGCCTTAGGATGGATATTAGAATTTGTAAAATAGATGGTCACATCTGCATACTTGGTCAAATATTCTAGGGTATAGGTACTGCAAGGGGCGCAGCAAACATGCATGAGAATGGTTGGCCGATGCTCATTTTTCTCTCATACTTGTACCATCTTCTGCATGACACGGTCATAATTAATCTTCTGATTGGGGTTCATCTTGCTCAGAATTTCTTCTACATCGATCATGTTATTCTCCTTTTTCTAGTCTTGTTTTATCATATAAATTAGGAGAGCTCAAATCAATTTAGAAGTGAATAGCATAAAAAGGAGGGGTAGGCATTCCCTCCTTTTGTGTTTTTTATAAGTTGTTTTCTATAGAAAGCTTACATCATGCCGCCCATCATGCTTGGATCCATTGTCGGAGCCGGAGCTACTGGTTCTGGTTTATTGGCTACAACTGCTTCCGTAGTCAAAATCAAGCTGGCTACAGATGCTGCATTTTGAAGAGCTGAACGGCTAACTTTAACTGGATCAATAATCCCTTGATCAATCATGTTAACCCACTCGCCAGTTGCTGCGTTGAAGCCTGTACCAACTTCAGCATTTTTCAAACGATCGATAACGATTGAACCTTCGAATCCTGCATTGTGGGCGATCTGACGAACAGGTTCTTCCAAAGCACGGAGAACAATATTGCGTCCTGTTGCTTCATCTCCTGTCAATTCCAAATCAGCTACGGCAGGGATAACATTTACAAGGGCTGTTCCACCACCTGCAACGATTCCTTCTTCAACAGCTGCACGAGTAGCGTTAAGGGCATCTTCAATGCGGAGTTTCATTTCTTTCAACTCAGTTTCAGTTGCGGCTCCGACCTTAATAACCGCTACACCACCTGACAATTTCGCCAAGCGTTCTTGTAATTTTTCACGGTCAAACTCAGAAGTTGTGGTTTCGATTTGAGACTTGATAACTGCAATACGGTGAGAAATCGCTTCAGGATTTCCAGCACCTTCTACGATAACAGTGCTATCTTTGTCCACAGTTACTCTCGCTGCTTGACCAAGTGCTTCAATCGTCGCATCTTTCAACTCAAGACCAAGGTCTTCTGTGATAACTGTTCCGCCTGTTAAGATGGCAATATCTTCAAGCATGGCTTTGCGACGGTCACCAAAACCAGGTGCCTTGACTGCTACTACGTTGAAGGTTCCACGAATCTTGTTCAAAACAAGAGTTGGAAGAGCTTCACCATCCACATCATCCGCAATAATCAAGAGTGGACGATTGCTTTGGAGAATGCTTTCCAAAAGTGGCAAGATTTCTTGGATATTGGAAATCTTCTTGTCTGTAATCAAGATGTATGGATTTTCAAGATCAGCCACCATTTTTTCGCTATCTGTCACCATATACTGTGAAAGATAACCACGGTCAAACTGCATACCTTCTACAACTTCAAGTTCTGTTTCCATACCACGTGACTCTTCGATAGTGATGACTCCGTCTTTGCCAACTTTTTCCATGGCCTCAGAGATGTATTCACCTACTTTTTCGGAACGAGAAGAGACGGCGGCAACCTGAGCGATGGCTTCTTTGTTGGCAACTGGGATGGCGTTGTTTTTCAAGGCTTCTACTGCTGCGGCAACTGCTGTTTCAATCCCACGACGAATACCGATTGGATTGGCACCTGCTGTGACGTTTTTGATTCCTTCACGAACGATTGCTTGGGTCAAAACAGTTGCAGTTGTAGTCCCATCACCTGCAATATCATTGGTTTTTGAAGCTACTTCTGATACCAATTTGGCACCCATATTTTCAAAATGGTCTTCCAACTCGATTTCTTTAGCAATGGTCACACCGTCATTGGTAATCAAGGGGGAACCGAATGACTTTTCAAGAACGACATTGCGACCTTTTGGTCCCAAGGTTACTTTAACAGTGTCTGCAAGGATATCGACACCACGGACCATAGCTGAACGGGCATCTGATGAAAATTTAATTTCTTTTGACATACTTACTTTCTCCTTCTATTCCTCAATGATTGCCAAAATGTTAGCTTCGCCTACGATGATGTACTTTTCATCGCCATCTTTGACATCAAGACCTGCGTGGGCTTCAACTAAGACACGATCTCCAGTTTTAACACTTGGAGCAACCAAGTCACCGTTCAAGGTACGAACACCTTGTCCAGTAGCCACAACTTGAGCTGTTTTGGTTTTTTCTTGGGCTGATCCTGCAAGGACAAAGCCCCCAACGGTTTGTTCTTTTTCTTCTATTTTTAAGACCACACGGTCCCCTAATGGTTTCAACATCTGATTTCCTCCATAATAAGATAGATATTATTAGCACTCTTTGAACTTGAGTGCTAATTCATAATTCTATTGTATCACTTGGTCAGAAATAGTCAAGAAAAAAGTCTGACTTTCTCAAGATCAAAAGCCTGAGACCAACTCAGACTTTTTAATTCTTAAAATGGCAATTCTTCCTCTTCCAAGACTAGGTCTGCCAAGTCTTGACCTGCATTATTTTCACGCATGGCACGTTGAGCACGACTTTCCAAGAGTTGGAATCCAGTAACAAGTACTTCAGTCACATAGTTCATTTGACCATTTTTCTCAAAGCGACGAGTACGCAATTCCCCATCAACGGAAATGAGACTACCTTTAGTTGCGTAGCTTGCCAAAGTTTCTGCTAGTCTGCCCCAAAGGACCATATTGACAAAATCAGCTTCGCGTTCCCCGTTTTGGTCTTTGTAACGACGATTTACAGCGATAGTTGTTCGCGCTACTGACTTGTCATTGTTGGTTTTGTGCAATTCCGGTGTAGACGTTAAACGCCCAATCATGATAACTTTATTATACATATTTTCTTCCTCCTACTTATCTATTCGTAGGAAATCAAAAAAGTTACAGAAATTTGTAACTTTTCGAGAAAATTTTTTATTTTTTATGAACCATGAAACCTGTCGCCTGTTGATTGGCCATAATGGTCATATCTGTAATCTGAACACGACGAGGTTGACTGGTCACATAGACTACTGTGTCTGCGATGTCTGGTGCCTGCAAGGCTTCGATTCCCTGATAAACCGTCGCAGCTCGTTCTTTATCACCGTGAAAACGCACTGTAGAAAAATCTGTTTCAACAATTCCAGGCTGAATGGTCGTCACCTTGATATCCGTTGCGATGGTATCAATTCGCAGTCCATCCGAAAAGGTCTTAACCGCAGCCTTGGTAGCTGAGTAAACAGCGGCACCAGCATAGGCATAAATTCCTGCGGTTGACCCCATATTGATGATATGTCCTTGATTGGCTTTTACCATTGCTGGCAAGAAAGAGCGAGTGACTGCCATTAAACCTTTGACATTGGTATCCAGCATGGTCAACATATCCAACTCTTCATAGTCCTGATAGGGTGCCAAGCCAAGAGCTAGTCCAGCGTTATTGACCAATATATCAATCTGACCTATCGTTTCTAGAATATCGGAGCAGACAGTCTTCACCATGGTCATATTCGTCACGTCTAGTGGAAAGGTCCAGACATTTTGATTTGGATAGATTGCTGCAAACTCCGACTTAAGAGTTTCTAATCTGTCTGTCCGTCGTCCAGTTAGAACGACATTCTCACCCTGCTCCAGATAAGCACGCGCAATTGCTTCACCAATACCTGATGTCGCTCCTGTAATCACTACATTTTTTGCCATCTTATTTCCTTCTATCTGGTCTATCAGATATTAACAACTTCTTAGGCAGTCCAGTGTTTAGCTGGGTCGAATGGTGTTCCGACAACTTGGTCTTCTGATAATTCAATAATACCACGTTTTTGTGGAGCATTTGGCAGATTCAATTCACGAGGACTGCACATCATTCCAAAACTCTTTTCACCACGAAGTTCGCCTGGGAAAATAAGATTGCCTTTGGGCATCATAGCTCCAGGAAGAGCGACAATGGTTTTCAACCCCACACGCGCATTGGGAGCCCCTGCAACGATTTGCACGATCTTATCACTTGCGACTGCAACTTGGCAGATGTTGAGGTGGTCACTATCAGGATGGACTACCATCTCGACAATTTCACCAACAACAAACTTAGGTTCCTTGTCATTGACAATTTCTTCTTTAAAACCTTCCGCCTGCAATTCTTGGTTCAAACGAGCGACCTGTTCATCTGATAAAAAGACTTGACCGAACTCTGCAATTTCAAATAAACTTGAAACTTCAAAAATATTCCAAGCCACTGTTTCCCCATTATCTTTGAGAAAAACACGGGCTACCTTGCCTTTGCGTTCTACATCCAGTTTGGCATCTCCGCTATTTTTCACGATGACCATAAGGACATCACCGACATGTTCTTTGTTGTATGTAAAAATCATTGTTTTCTTTTTCTCCTATTTCAGTCCTGCTAAAAAGTCGTTAATTTGTTGCTTACTTTTACGGTCGCGATTAACAAAACGACCAATTTCCTTGTCCTTTTCTAGAACAACAAGGCTAGGAATTCCATAAACATCCCAGAGTTTAGCCAAATCCATATACTGGTCTCGGTCCACACGAATAAAGGTGAACTCTGGATTGGTCTCCTCAATTTCTGGCAAGGCAGGATAGATATAACGACAATCGCCACACCAGTCCGCCACAAAAAGAAAGACCTTCTTGCCATCTTTTTCTACTAAGGATGCTAATTCTTCTAAACTTGCTGGTTGTATCATAAGACTTCCTCCTCATAGACTAGGTCTTCATTTTCATAGACAAAGGTATAATGACGCCCATCCTCAAAAATCACGCCACCAACCAAGCTCTCTAGACCGCTTTCGTAAACTTGAACATAGAGGGTCGCAATTTCTCCCATGTCTGAAAAATGGTCTCGCACAATCGCTGTCAACTCTTCCTGAGTCTTCCTGAGCTTATGGTCATCTGCAACTTTTTTCGTAGCAAGGGCAAGGCTCCCAATACCAAACAGAGCCAGACCTGCCATCCACATTTTTTTAGCTTTCATACCATTCATTTTAACACAAAAAAGGCTTTAGGACAAATGAGGAAGCAGCAGAAAAGCAAGTAAAAAGCCTCTTCCTTTAAGGAAAAGGACTTCTTATACTCAATGAAAATCAAAGAGCAAACTAGGAAACTAGTCGCAGGTTGCTCAAAGCAC
>NZ_VMKV01000095.1:0-4738 GCF_013276335.1 Streptococcus sp. 2100
ATCGGGATTTGCTTTTAAGAGATGAATTTTTGGTGTGAATGCTTGACATTATTTTGATTGACCATGGCATAGGCCAGGGTTGTGTCAATCTTGCTATGACCTAGCAGTTTTTGGACTTGCTCGATAGGCATACCTTTATCAATTGCCTTAGTCGCTAAAGTTCTTCTGAACTTATGTGGGTGAACCTTTTGTATACCGAGTTTGTCTCCTAACTTTCTTAAGCGAATCTCTACACCAGCAATTCCAAGCCTCTGGACTTTTCCAACTAACGTTACAAAAAGAGCAGGGTGACTATCTTTTCTGTCGTTAAGATAGTTTCTTAAATGAATTTTCGTACGAGCGTCAAAATATACTGGTCTCTCCTTCTTTCCTTTACCAAAGACAACACACTCTCTGTTTTCAAAATCAATATCTGAACGATTCAACTGTACAAGCTCCCCTACACGCATACCTGTCGATGCTAGTAGGTCTATTATTGCCAAATCTCTCAAATTTTCACAGTTATCGCGCATAATTTCCAAATGTTCATCTGTATAAGTTTCCTTCACATTTTGCTCAGTCTTAATTTTCTTTATCCGTCGAATGGGATTTTTAATGATATATTCCTCTTGCTCAAGCCAAGCAAAAAAAGAAGACAATATACGCCTAATATTGTCTAAATTTGCCTTACTACAATCCTTTTCAGACTGGTAATTTGCTAAATAACTCCTTAAATCATCTGTTGTGAGTTGTGTCACAGACTCCTTAATACCATTAAACAAGTTTTCAATCGTCCTCTGGTAATAACGAATTGTTTTTGAGCTACAGCCCTCTACCTGTTTGGCGGTAATAAAGAGTTTCAACAGGTTATTATTCGAATACTTCTGCTGCTTTTTTCCGTCTACTAGATGATGTTCTAAACTCTCTCTCAATGCTAGTAATTGTTCATTATTTAAAAGAGGTAACATTTCTTGCATGATAATTGTAACTTTTGATTCCATAATTTCTCACTTTCTTATTCATCAATAAAAAGAGACAATATCAGTTTCTGCATTACAGAATTCTAATATTGTCTGTTCATTTATTTTCTTGTGCTCATTCAAATCCAGCATACTAGGTTACTTTTTGACCTTTTCCCTAACAGAATGTTCAGAAACCCATTTGGAGTAGCTTGTCATTTTTTCATCAGTTAAAGATTCTACTGCGATGGTCACACACATTTTTACTGCTTCTTCTACCGTTACAGAAAAATGATAGCTATTTAATTGTAAAAATTTGACCAAAACGAAGAAAGCAGTTCTTTTATTAGCATTAGCAAAAACATGCTTCTTTATCAATTGGACAAATAGTATCGTTGCTTTATCAAAAATTGTTGGATAAAGAGGCTTCCCAAAGACAAATTGTTCTGGTAAGTTCACAATCATATTTAAGGCAGAAGGACTAACTGTTTGAATTTTCTCATTTGGAGAATACCGTTGAATTGCTAAAGCATTTATTTTTTCAATTTGCTTTTCTGTTAGATAGATTGTCATTTTTCCACCAAAGCTTTGAAAACATCGTCGTATTCGTCAAATATTTTATCTAAATTTAAGTCAAAGGCATCATCAGATACATAAGAAACCTGCTGATCCAATTCTTCAGGAGTAAAGATAATCTCACCACTTGGTAACAATTTAGCTTCGTATTTTACACCACTTGGAATATTAAATTCACTTGGAATCGTAATGGTGATTGAATTTCCTTGTTTTCTTGTTTTTACTACCATCTGATTTCCTCCTTTGTTGTATTATAACAAATCATTACCGTAATTACAATGGCAGAATATCAGCTAAAATACTCCTGCATCAGAGATTTCTTCAAAGTTTCAAGCTCTTCCAGAGATTTTTGGATTGCCAATTGTGATTTGTCGACCTGGGCTACAAAGTCTGCGAACTCATTTTGGAGGGCTAGAGGGGGGAAAATCAGTTCAAAATTTTTAATCAGTTGACCGTTTAAATTAGGTTGATTTCCTCCTCGTCCAAGTTCTCGTAATTCGCTATACCTTAGCATTAATTGATGCCAAATAAAAACTGGATTGTCTATTTTATTTGGAAATATAGCCCCACATGCTTGGTTGCTAGTAGATTCAACTTTGAGGATTGCACTTCTTCCTCTTGTTTGTCCTTGACCATACATAGCAATTAATATTGTATCAACTGGAAAAAGTTTAAGAGATGTATTTTCTAAAGCAAATTTTGTGATTTTTTCCTCAGTTTCCGTAATTTCTCTATTTATTACCTCAGTTGTTTTTACCCAATTAATCGTTCCGCTATCCCAATATAATTTATTATCTCTTGATGGTGTACTTCCACTAGAAACTTCAAATTTTTCACCTATTTTATATTTGGGGAATAATGTAGTATAAAAATCCCCAAACATCTCGTTAAATCGGGATTTGACGAGCTCGTTAAATTTTTCTGATTGAATTTTACGAAAATCATAAATTTGACTTATCGTATTTAGTTTTTTTGCAATTAGCTTTTGTTCTAGTTTATTAGGCAATACAAATGAGATATCTTTTATTTTAGCTACTGAAAGATGTTTCACTGTAACAAAAGGGGTCTTATCTTCAATTTCTTTTAAAAATTTAGGAATCAACCAAGATATATAACCTTCATCTACACTTTTATCCGTAATTTTAATTTTACAGACACGTTGATTAAGTAGCGCTAAATCCCCCTCCCATTTTTTCAATATAAAACTGCCATCCATTGTAATCAATAAGTCTCCATTTTTAATAAGATATTCTTCGGAATAAGTTCCTTCAAAGTAGGTATCAGAAAAACCTCTTTCTACATCTCGAATTCGTATTAAGGGGAGACCAATTTTGTTATCATTAAATTGTGATGATTTAAAAGCGTAACCAGATAAAATCTCACAAACTTCCCCCAACTTCACTTTTTTCATACAGCCACCTCCCTACTTGAGTAATTCTTCTAACTCTGCTAAGCCAGCTTGAATTTCTTTTTCTAAATCATTGATTTTCTTTAAGATGACTTCTGTTGGTTCATACTCAACTTTTTCATACTCAATCTCTTTATATTTATTGATAGACAAATCATAATCATTTTCCTTTATCTCAGCAACTGGAACAAAGAAAGATTGATCCGTTCTCTGACGTTCTGCTTCTTTTTCAAGATGATGAAAGCGTTCGATAATATCTGGAATATCATTGTCGCTAATCGGTTGTCGCTTATCATCCAAACTTAAGCCATCCGCTTTCATATCGTAAAACCAGACCTTGTCAGTACCACCATTGCCAGTTTTTGTAAAGATGAGAATGGCAGTTGAAACTCCAGCATAAGGCTTGAAAACACCACTAGGCATTGAGATTACAGCATCAAGCTTATGGTTCTCTACAATTTCCTGACGAATTCCTTTATGAGCTTTAGACGAACCAAAAAGGACACCATCAGGTACGATAACTGCTGCTCGTCCACCTGGTTTTAAAGTTCGCAAGAAAAGAGAAAGAAAGAGTAATTCTGTTTTTTTGGTTTTTACGGTTGCAAGAAGGTCATTAGAGGTTGAATTGTAGTCAAGTGAGCCCTTAAAAGGAGGATTTGCTAAAACCAAAGTATATTTATCGGCTTCTTCATTATCTTGAGACAGCGAGTCAAGGTAACTGATTTGTGGATTTTCTACTCCATGTAGCATCATGTTCATCGCCCCAAGTCTCAACATAGTCGTATCCGTATCATTTCCATGAAACATCTGATTATGAAAATGATTGATATTATCTGTATTGGTTTCCCATTCATCTTTCTTACGCTTTAAGTAACGGCTAGCAGATACTAAGAAGCCAGCAGAACCCATAGCAGGATCTGAGATAATATCTTTGATGGTCGGTTGCATCAACTCAACCATCATATCGATGATGTGACGAGGTGTACGGAACTGTCCATTTTTACCTGCGGTCGACAATTTTGATAACAGATATTCATAGATATCTCCGATATCAGTAATACTTTGTTTGTCATTATCAAAATCTACATCTAATCCCCTAGTTGGAAAAACATCTAAGATAGAAATTGCCTTTTGAAGCGTAGCAGGTTTATTTATTTGAAAAATAGCTTCTCGCATATATCGTGAAAAGGCTGTATCATCTGTATCTCCCTTGAGATTTTTAATAAACGGAAAAATCTCCTGAGTCATTAAACGATAAACTTCCTGAGCATCTCCTATATTTTTAAAAGTTGACCAACGGTATTCAGGTTTATCTTTTGGAAAAACTCCCTCATAAGGAATCCCTAGAAATTCAGCATCACTTTCACGTCCAAGCTCGACACTATCCAAATCTTTCATAAATAAGAGATAAGTCAACTGTTCAATATTTGTTAAAGGATTTGCGTTTCCTTCTGTCCAAAGAATTTCCCACAACTGATCGATTTTATTTTTTAATTCGCCTGTAATCATATCTTCCCTTTTCTTTAGTTTTTAAAACTTAGTAATATCATTATTTTATCAGATTTCAAACAAAGCTTCAATTAACTATATCTATGCGTCACCTGAATATTTTATACTCTTCGAAAATCTCTTCAAACCACGTCAGCTTCACCTTGCCGTAGGTATATGATACTGACTCTGTCAGTTCTATCCACAACCTCAAAACCATGTTTTGAGCTGACTTCGTCAGTTCTATCTACAACCTCAAAGCAGTGCTTTGAGCAGCCTGCAGATCGCTTCCTAGTTTGCTCTTTGATTTTTGTTGATAAAAAGAAAT
>NZ_VMKV01000096.1:0-3272 GCF_013276335.1 Streptococcus sp. 2100
TGATAAAGTCGGGATTATACCATTTTCACCTATAAAAGGCTTCTCTTGAGAAAAATTTCATCAGCTTACTAATTTACTTTCTATTCATTTGTATTTTTGTCATCGTTTTTATATTTATACTATATTATATATAAAAAATAGAAAACATACAATATAAATCTCCTAGAATTTTTATATTATACCCAATTATATCTATTATTACACTGTTCTCTATATTGAATTTAGCACTTTATTCATTTTTATTGGATTATTTCCTTTTGCAGTTAACAATTCCCTTTCTGCTTTTTTTTTGATATAATAACCTTAACTATCATTCTATATGGAGGTTCTATGCGTTTTAATCAATATAGTTATATCACTTTCCCAAAAGAAAATATCTTATCTGAACTAAAAAAATATGGCTTTGATTTACAAAATACAGCCAATCACAAAGACTCACTTGAAACCTTTTTACGTCGTTTCTTTTTCACTTATCAAGACACCAACTACCCACTTTCCATCCTAGCAGCTGATAAAAAAACAGACCTGCTGACATTTTGTCAATCAGAAGATGAACTGACAGCGGATATTTTTTATACTGTTGCTTTTCAACTTTTAGGCTTTTCTTATTTGGTTGACTTCGAAGACAGTGACGTTTTTCGTAAAGAAACTGGATTTCCTATTGTATACGGTGACTTGCTTGAAAATCTCTATCAGTTACTCAATACTCGCACCAAAAAAGGAAATACTCTTATCGACCAACTTGTCAGTGACGGTCTTATTCCAGAGGATAATGACTACCACTACTTTAACGGCAAGAGTTTGGCTACTTTTTCTAGCCATGATATCATTCGTGAAGTCGTTTACGTGGAGTCTCGTGTCGATACCGACCAAAAAGGTCTACCAGACTTAGTCAAGGTTAACATTATTCGTCCTCGTTATGAGGGCCAAATCCCTGCCATCATGACAGCCAGCCCTTATCATCAGGGAACCAATGACAAGGCTAGTGACAAGGCTCTCTACAAGATGGAGGGCAATCTCGAGGTTAAGCCTGCTCATAAGATTGAACTAGAGGAACCTCAACTCAATCTCGTCCAATCTCAAGGCCAAGCTGAGCTTGTGGCTGAAGCTGAGGAAAAGCTAACTCACATCAACTCTAGCTATACACTCAACGACTACTTCCTTCCACGAGGTTTTGCCAATCTCTATGTTTCAGGTGTTGGTACCAGAGACTCTACTGGTTTCATGACTAATGGCGACTACCAGCAAATCGAGGCTTATAAAAATGTCATTGATTGGCTTAATGGCCGTTGCCGTGCCTTTACCGATTATACGCGCCAGCGTCAAGTCAAAGCTGACTGGTCAAACGGAAAAGTAGCTACAACTGGACTTTCCTATCTAGGTACCATGTCAAACGGCCTTGCCACTACAGGTGTTGATGGTTTAGAAGTAATCATTGCTGAGGCTGGAATTTCTTCATGGTACAACTACTACCGAGAAAACGGTCTGGTGACTAGCCCAGGTGGCTATCCAGGTGAGGACTTTGACTCCCTTGCTGAACTAACCTACTCTCGTAATCTCTTGGCTGGCGACTATATCCGTGGCAATGAAGCTCACCAAGCTGACTTAGAAAAAGTAAAAGAGCAACTGGGTCGCAAGACTGGCGACTATAACCAGTTTTGGCATGATCGCAACTATCTGCTCAATGTCCATAATGTAAAAGCAGAGGTTGTTTTTACCCACGGTTCACAGGATTGGAATGTCAAACCACTTCATGTTTACCAGATGTTCCATGCTCTTCCTACTCATATACACAAGCATCTCTTTTTCCATAATGGTGCCCATGTTTACATGAACAACTGGCAGTCAATTGACTTCCGTGAATCCATAAATGCCTTATTGACCAAGAAATTACTAGGACAGGAAACAGATTTTCAGCTTCCGACCATTATCTGGCAGGACAATACCGCTCCTCAGACTTGGTTATCACTTGATACCTTTGGAGAGCAAGAGAACTTTGAAACCTTCTCACTTGGTCAAGAAGAGCAAGTTATTCAAAACCAGTACTCAGATAAGGATTTTGAGCGCTATGGTAAGACCTACCAAACCTTCAATACAGAACTCTATCAAGGGAAAGCTAATCAGATTACTATTGACCTTCCTGTGACCAAGGACATTCATTTAAACGGTCGCGCTCAGCTCAATCTTCATATCAAATCCAGCACAAACAAGGGGCTTTTATCTGCTCAATTACTGGAACTTGGTCAAAAGAAATACTTACAGCCTTATCCAGCTGTTTTAAGTGCTAGAACCATTGACAACGGTCGCTATCATATGCTGGAAAATCTCTGTGAACTGCCATTTAGACCAGATGCACAACGAGTCGTGACAAAAGGTTACCTTAATTTACAAAATAGAAATGATTTACTGTTAGTAGAGGATATTACTGCAGATGAATGGATGGATGTGCAATTTGAACTGCAACCAACTATTTACAATCTAAAAGAAGGAGATACTCTTCGTTTAGTCCTCTATACGACTGACTTTGAAATCACCATCCGTGACAATACCGACTACTACTTGACTGTCGACCTCGCTCAGTCCACGCTTACCATACCTTGCTAAAAGGAGTTACATTATTATGAATAAATCAGAGCACCGCCACCAACTCATACGCGCTCTTGTTGCAAAAAACAAGATTCATACACAGGCTGAATTGCAGTCCCTTCTTGCTGAGAACGACATTCAAGTGACCCAGGCAACCCTCTCACGCGACATCAAAAATATGAACCTATCAAAAGTCCGCGAAGAAGATAGCGCTTATTATGTTCTTAACAATGGTTCCATCTCAAAATGGGAAAAACGTCTCGAACTCTACATGGAAGACGCCCTTGTCTTGATGCGCCCAGTTCAACACCAAGTCCTACTAAAAACCCTTCCTGGACTGGCTCAATCCTTTGGTTCTATCATTGATGCTTTGAGCTTCCTTGACGCTATCGCTACCCTTTGTGGTGATGATGTCTGTCTTATCATCTGTGAAGATGCAGATGCTGCTCAAAAGTGCTTTGAAGAACTGAAAAAATTCGCCCCACCATTTTTCTTTGAAGAATAATAAATGACTACAACTAACAATTATGCTTCAAAAAACCTGGTAGAAAGTCTTTAACATCAGAAAACGCATAATATCAAGTGTTTAAAACCCTTGATATTATGCGTTTTGCTTTATCCTAGGAAGATTTATACTCTTCAAAAATCTCTTCAATCCGCATTAACATCGCCTTGCCGTAGGTATG
>NZ_VMKV01000096.1:3322-8120 GCF_013276335.1 Streptococcus sp. 2100
ATCTACAACCTCAAAACCATGTTTTGAGCAGCCTGCGGCTAGTTTGCTCTTTGATTTTCACTGAGTATTCCTTCATTTTCTCCTGCAATTGAATTCTTGCTCGGCTTTTTGTTTTCTATTTCTTTAAAATCAAAGTAGCTCTTTTATAATAACTCGATCAACAAACATCGTGGTACAAGTATCTACTTTGAAATTTATCAACCACTTAACAACTGATACTGTATTCTAGGAAAACGATGACATTCTTCCTAATAAAACTTCTCATATATAGCATAAATTTCTACTCTTTTTAATTTTAAATGAGTCTCAGTATGGCAATCACTTTAGAATTTAAGCCACTTCTCCAGCTCGATCATTGATGAGCTCAATGGTTTGAACAATATTACGAAGTACTGGTAGTTGGTGTTGAAAGAGTAGTTGAACAGATCCATGAGATTTAAATGGCTCTTGCGTTAACACTTTCATCTCTAAGCAACCATTTTCTACAATGTAGTCTACAATCAATTTTACAAATGAAATCTGCCTAGCATTAAGGTTCTCATCCGACAAAAATTTAGAAAAAATACGATTGGCAGACTCTCTATCTAAGCCAATAATCTCACGCACCAATCTCGGAATTGCCTTATTTTCATAATGATGTTGGTAGTCTGATTTGCTACCTAATTTTTCCCAGAGCAATTTTTCAAGTGCAAGCACATCATCAGATGTCAACTTTTCATTATGGTATAGCTTAGAAATGGACTCTTCATCCAGATGAGTTTTCAAATAATGCTCAACTTTTTCATTATAAGATCGAAGATCGTTGACCTGCAAAAATGCTGTGGTCTCGTGAACAGTGGAGAGTATACGATCTTCAAAGTTAACATAGTAGGGTTTACGGTCTGTTTTATCCAAAAACTGTAATAAATCTCGAATAGCAAGACGAATTTTTTCCAAATCAGACAAGCTAACTTCTTTCCAAAATTCAGGCTCCTGTACTTTCCTGATAATTTCAACCTGCTCAAAAACCTGCGGGATATTGCCAATAGCAGAAAGAGCTCTAGCCGTCTTCATCACTTGGGAAATATGAACAGTGGAAGATTTAGCTGTCAGTTGCCCCAACTGAATATGAAGTAAGCACAAATCAAATCTCCTCGCCATCTCATCTTCTTTATCTTCATCAAATAAAAGCGGAGAGAGATTTTTTTGAATAGTTTCACTTGTAACAGCAGTTAGATTCTGCCAACTTTCCAATTTCCTATAGCTATAAACTGTATCTAAAACCATACGAACCCTGAAGTCTAACTCATTTAAGCTCTCTATACGACCTTGAAGTTCTGAAACAAGCTCCTGACGGTATGCTCTCGCAAACTGATCTTCTTGGTATTGGAGTCCCTGAAGTTCTCGAATCAAGTCCACTTTGATATTAAATAAACGCTGAGTCAACGAAACAATGTGACGACCCTCTCCATCTCTTGGATCTGCACGAAAATAATCAAAATTGTCCCCATAATCAAATACCAAAAAGTTTTCCTTATCCTGCTCAGGTCCAAATAAATCTTTACATAGACGGGTTCCTCGACCAATCATCTGCCAAAACTTAGTTTTAGAGCGTACTTTCTTGAAGAAGACTAAATTCACAACCTCTGGTACATCAATACCTGTATCTAACATATCGACAGAAATCGCAATTTGAGGATACTTCTCCTTAATTTTAAAATCATCAATCAAGGTCTGATAATGCTTAATACTATAATCAATTACCTGAGCATAGTCGCTCCCTTTTTCAGGATAGCGGTTGTTAAAAATACCTCTGATATATTCCGCATGATCATGATTTTTAGCAAAAATAATAGTTTTACCAATTTCATCACCCGAGGCTGTCTGAATTCCTCTTGTCATGAGTTCATTTAAAACAATTTCTACTGTACTTTTATTGAAAATAAAGGAATTAAATACACTCCCATCAATATCTTTTTCACAGCTATCGTCTTCAAATTTGCTATCAAAATGTTCCTTTTCTTCTTCAGACAAATCATCATAATGTAGACCATCCGTAGGTAGTTTCAGTTTGGTTTCGATAGAATGATAGGCTACTAAATATCCGTCTTTAACAGCCTCTTCCAAATCATATGCATATGTTGGAACCCCATTCTCCAAATTAAAGAATCCATAGGTGTTTTTATCTAAATCTTGACGAGGAGTAGCTGTTAAGCCTACAATCCTTGCATCAAAATAATCAAAAATGGACTTGTATTTCTGATAAATAGAACGGTGAGATTCGTCAATTATGATAAGGTCAAAATGCCCAACAGTGAAAGGACGTTGATTTACTTCTTCTTGACCACTAATCGCTCCAATCATGGTCGGATAAGTTGAAAAGACCATGCGACTTGATTGAGCTCCTTCTTTATCTTCTAAGAAGTTACAAACGGAAAGATCTGGGAGTAATTTTCTAAACGAATCATAGGCTTGCTTAACCAAGGAAGTTCTATCGGCTAAGAAGAGAACGTTTTTTACCCAGTTATGACGTGATAAGATATCAACTAGAGAAACTGCTGTACGAGTTTTCCCAGCCCCAGTTGCCATAACCAAAAGTGCCTGTCTACGATGATTAGAGAAAGCTTCACAAACGCTTGCAATCGCATGTTTTTGGTAGTAACGCCCGGAAATATCGTCCCTAATTTTACTAGAAATATCCTCAAGTGGTTTTTGAAGATGACGTCTATCCATCACTAATTGCAATTCTTCTTGAGAGTAAAATCCTGCAATCTGGCGGCGGTTCGGACCATCAAGTATATAGTGCTTCAACCCATTTGTAATAAAGCAAATTGGCTGATAGCCGATATGTTTCTCCAAAGCTTCAGCATATTCTTTGACCTGTACTTCCCCTACTTCTGGATTGACAGAGGCTTTTTTAGCCTCCACAATCGCTAAAATTTTCCCATTTTTACCATAAAGTAC
This sequence comes from Streptococcus sp. 2100, assembly GCF_013276335.1. Taxonomy (NCBI): domain Bacteria; kingdom Bacillati; phylum Bacillota; class Bacilli; order Lactobacillales; family Streptococcaceae; genus Streptococcus; species Streptococcus sp. 2100. The sequence goes on from NZ_VMKV01000096.1 coordinate 6,266, forward strand.
ATAGTCACAGTAACCAATTCCTGAACCGTGCTTGAGACCATCAACAGCTATCTCAACACGACAGTTTTCTTCAAATATCCATCCTGCTAGACGGAGATCGATATCAATAAAGAGTTTTCTTGTCTCTGCCTCAGATAATTGATCAATATGGAAAGGCACATCTTGCCGTTGCGCTGCAGTCTCACGTTTTTCAGTATAAGTCTCTTGAACTTCTACGGACTGAGCAGCCATCTGTTCATGAAAATCAGGCAGTTCTGGTAAACTGTCTTGTAACTTTATCATAGATTGTGGAGTTTCTCGGTATTTGATGTTTGCTGAAAGTGGTAAGCACTTCTCATCAAAATAACGCTCCACAAACTCATTGCTGTAACAATAATCGATAAAATTAACAAACTGATACAAATGATGCAAAGCTAAAATCGCTTCTCGTTCCTTAATTTCACCACCATGAGCAGCATGGTTTCCCCACCGAATCAACAGAACTATCTGCTTGTGGAGTTCAGAATCTACGATATCCCTAAAATCATCATCCCATACTAAAGAAGATAGAGTAGCACGATAGGGAGCTTCTAAATATGAATCGTGACTATATATCCAATGGACAGCCTGCTCTAAAGCACGACGCGCCATAAAGGCAGTAGCCACAGTTGATGTAGCAATCATATTCTCAGCTTCAATGCAAGGTTTTGAAAAAGATTCATATTCGTCATTTTTTAAAAGAAAGCTAAAATTTCCCATTTTTTTCTCACTTTAAACAAATAGTTTAGCTATATTATACTAAATTTCAAGCTATTTCTCCACACTTTTATAGCTATCTCACAAGCAAATTGTGATTTGTCGACCAGGGCTACAAAGTCTGCGAACTCATTTTGGAGGGCTAGAGGGGGGAGGATATATTTCTGATTTTCTAATGGTTTTTGAGTTATCTTTGGTTGACCTGAGAAATCAGCAAATTTACTAAAATCAATTACTTTCATTAATTCTAATAAAAATACAAGATTGAAATCGGAATTCTTAAATTCTTTTATATATATAGCATTGTCACTTATCCATACCTTACCGTGGGTAGTTCTTACATTACCACAATATGCACCTACACGACCAATGATGATAGTAGGATTATCAATTAAATATTTTCGACTTTTCCAAGCAATGCCATTTCCACCATAGGCAGGATAACCTTCAAAAACTCTATCATGTTTATCAAGAAATTTTCCACTTGAAAATTTAAAACACTGTTGTCCCGTTTTTACTGCAAATTTCTTGTTATTATTTAAAGGATCCCCAAACATCTCGTTAAATCGGGATTTTACAAGTAGATTAAGCTCTTCAAGTTGTTCTTGTCTCCTTAAAATCAGCTTGCTTAACAAATCCAGCTCACTTGCAATTCTTTGTTGCTCTCCCAAATTTGTATATGGAACCATAATATTATCAAAATATTTTTTAGTTAAATGTTTCATTGTGGAACCATGAGTATGTTTTACAGCATCTTGTAAACCTTTTTCAACAACATATTTAAAATACGATTTATCTATATCTATCTTATCAAAAACCACTTTAAAAATGTGCTGATTTAACACTGCGGATCTTCCACACCACTGAAAAACCCCTAATGTACCCGACCACGAAATAAGGATATCACCAGCTTCAACAATGTATTTTTTATCAATCGTACCCGAATAATAATTTATCTCTGTTGAAGTTTTAGTCAGATTCTGTATTCTGATAATCTCTCTCCCTTCAGATGACCAATCTTGAGGTTTAAAAGCATAGCCATTGATAAAAGTAGCCACTTCCCCTAATTTCACTTTCTTCATGCAACCACCTCCTCGGAATATCGGGATTTGCTTTTAAG
>NZ_VMKV01000097.1:0-13826 GCF_013276335.1 Streptococcus sp. 2100
TGTTGTTATACAAGTTACAGGTTTAGACGACCCAGAATTGATTGAGCAAATTGTAGAGTATATTTAATCTTTTTCGAAAATCTCTTCAAATCAGGTTAGCATCCATCTGCAACCTCAAAACAGTATTTTGAGCTGACTTCATCAGTTCTATCTCCCACCTCAAAGCAGTGCTTTGAGCTGACTCCGTCAGTCTTATCTGCAACCTCAAAACAGTGATTTGAGCAGCTTGCGGCTAGCTTCCTAGTTTGCTCTTTGATTTTCATTGAGTATTAGTTTATCACACTTCCAATCATTTGTATAATATATATTATATATCAGCTTGATAAAAATCATTTATAGGCAAAAAAATCACACGCCATGTGTGATTTCATTATTTGTCAAAATACTTTTTAGTTTCAGCAATAACGACTGGCGACAAGACTAAGAGGGCAATCAAGTTTGGCAGAACCATCAAGGCGTTGACGATATCTGCGATAATCCAGACCATATCCAACTCGATAAATCCTCCCAACAAGACCATGAGCACAAAGACCACACGGTAGAGCCAGATAAAACGAACACCAAAGAGGAACTCGAAACAGCGTTCTCCGTAATAGTTCCAACCTAGAATCGTTGTGAAGGCAAAAAGTACAAGGAAGATGGTCAAGAGGGCAGGCCCAAAGTGTGAAAAGACTGTTGAGAAGGCTGACTGAGTCAAGGCAACCCCATTTAAGTCACCACTCCAAACACCAGTCACCAAGATGGTCAAACCAGTCAGAGTACAGATAATGAGAGTATCAATAAAGGTTCCTGTCATAGAAATCAAACCTTGCTCTACTGGTTCATTTGTCTTAGCCGCAGCCGCTGCAATGGGAGCAGAACCTAGACCAGATTCATTTGAGAACACACCACGCGCCACACCATTTTGAATAGCCATCCGAACGCTAGCACCAGCAAATCCACCTACCGCAGCAAGGGGACTAAAAGCCGATGTCAAGATTAAAGCGATTGTAGAAGGAATTTTCCCGATATTAAAGAAAATAACTGTAAGAGTTCCTAAGATATAAATGATCGCCATAAAAGGAACAACAGTAGTTGAAACCTTAGAAATGGACTTGAGTCCACCAAAGACAGCAATCGCTACAAAGACAGACAAGACGAGAGCTGTGATGGCTGGTGAAATAGCCGTTGTATTTTGGATAGATTCTGTAATCGAGTTGACTTGGGTGAAGGTTCCGATTCCCAAGAGAGCAACCAATACTCCTGCTACTGCAAACAAAACAGCAAGTGGTCGCCACTTTTCTCCCATTCCTAGAAGGATATAGTGCATGGGACCTCCCGCTACTGCACCATGGTCGTCCTTGGTGCGGTATTTGATGGCCAAGAGTCCTTCCGCATACTTGGTAGCCATTCCAAAGAAAGCCGCCATCCACATCCAAAAGAGAGCTCCTGGTCCACCAACCTTGATAGCCGTCGCAACTCCTATAATATTCCCTGTTCCAACGGTTGATGCCAAGGCTGTACACAGAGCTGCAAAACTGGATACATCACCATGTCCCTTATCCTGGATAAAAATAAGCTGAAAGGCCTTGGGCAGACGCAAAACCTGCAAGAGTCCTAGCCGAATAGTTAGGTAAATCCCTGTTCCGACCAATAAAATCAAGAGGGGCGGTCCCCAAGCAAAAGCATCGATTGATTTAAGCAATTCTAACATTTCCTTCTCCTATCTTTTCAACCCCAAAAGAAAGAGCACATGCAAGATACATGTACTCTGGAATGCTTAGATAAATGCTAAAAAGCGGTCTATCCTAGCTCTGTCCTTTTACCTGAGAGTTTGAGCAGTTGCCTGCCTTGCCCCTTCGGTGCCTTTACGGTCTCTCCAGAGTTCCGTCCATTTACAGTCATGGAAAATCAAACGATTCCCCACTTCTATTAAACTTCATTCGGTGTTGGTATTTAATTGATTCTTATTTTACAAAAAATGTTGGCTTTTGTCAATGTGTTTATTAGTAAAACTTAATTCAACAGTTTTTACTGTATAAAGCTCAGAATACTTCTATCCTTTAAAAGTGACAATAGTCGCGCCACTGCCTCCAGCATTTTGCGGGGCATAGCCGAAACTCTTGACATGTTTGTTTCTTTGTAGGTATTTAGTGACACCTTCACGGATGACACCTGTTCCGATACCATGGATGATATCAACTTGAGCCATATTGTTAAGCAAGGCTTGGTCGATAAAGGCATCTAGCTCATTCATGGCCTCTTCATAACGTTTGCCTCGAAGGTCCAGTCTGGCTTGTGGGCCACGACCAGAAGTTCGTTTCACGACATTGACCTGTTTCTTCTTGACTTGCTTTTCTTGCTGGGCTTGAACAAGGTCAAACTCTTTCTCTTCCAAGGTCATCTTAATCAAGCCAACTTGGGCTTCCCAACGGCCATCCTTAAGTTGACTGGTCAGGGTACCACGCTGTCCATAACTGAGAACTACGATATCATCTCCCACCTTTGGAGCTCGTTTTTTCTTGGCCTTTTGAAGGACCTTGTTTTTAGACAAATCTACTTTTTCAGGGGCCAATTTTTTCAACTTAGCCTTGGCTTCAATGATTTCGTGGGGCTTGAGTTGAGATTTAGTGTGGAGATTTTTGAGAATCTGGTCACTCTCACTGAGGGCCATGTCCACAATCTCAGCAGCCTGTTCACGCGCCTTGTTAAGCTCGGTTTCCTTTTCACGATTGAGCTCGTTGTAGAGTTTTTTGAGAGCACGATTCATCTTGAGATTTTCTTGCTCCACCTCACGGATATTGTCCAAACGTTTGCGACTCTCTAGCGTCTGCTCTTCCAGTTGTTCAATAATCTGATTGACATCATTGTCCTGATCAACCTGCTGACTGGCATCCCCTACGATAACTTCAGATAGGCCTAGACGTTTGGCAATTTCGAAGGCATTGCTTCGGCCAGGAACACCCTGCATAAAGCGATAAGTCGGGCGAAGAGTTGCAGTATCAAACTCCATGCTGGCATTTTGAACAAAGGCTGTCTCAATACCATAGGCCTTGAGTTCCGGATAGTGGGTAGTCGCCATTGTCTTGACTTGACGCAGGCGAAGGTCTTCCAGAATAGCCATGGCGAGGGCTGCTCCCTCTTGAGGATCTGTACCAGCCCCCAACTCATCCAAGAGTAAGAGTGAATGTTGATTGACCTTGCCAAGAATATCCACGATATTGGTCATGTGGCTAGAGAAGGTAGACAAGCTCTGCTCAATAGATTGCTCATCGCCAATATCGGCAAAGATTTCTTCAAAAATACCAACACGACTTCCCTTATCTGCTAAAATCGGCAAACCAGACTGAGCCATCACCTGCGTCAAGCCCAGAGTTTTAAGCATGATGGTCTTCCCACCTGTATTGGGACCTGTAATGACAATAGCTGTTAAATCTTGTCCAAAATGGACATCATTTGCAACGGCATTTTTGACCAAAGGATGGCAGACATGGAGCAGTTGAATTTCTTGATTTTCTGATAGCTGAGGAACGACTGCTTGCCTTTCTTGGATAAAGCGAACCTTAGCACGAATCAAGTCCAGATGACCGATAATCCAAGCGTCATTAGCAATCTCAGCCGCATGAGGGCGAACACGCTCAGAAATTTCTTGGAGAATGCGAAGCATTTCATAGCGCTCATCTGCTCGCAAACTGGCAATTTCTTCGCTCAGTTTGACCACCTCACGGGGTTCGATATAGACGGTGTTTCCGCTGGCAGAAATATCATGAACGACACCTGCAATCTTATTGCGGTAGGTATTTTTGACAGGTAGAACCTGACGGCCATTTCTGCTGGCAACGATTCCTTCCGTCAACATCTGCGCTTTTTGCTTGAGCAAGTCTTGTAAAACATCGCGTACCTGACTCTCGCTATCATGGATTTTTCGACGGATGCGCGCCAATTCTTCACTGGCAAAATTTTCAATGAAACCTGCATCATTAAAGGCTTGGAGATTTCCTTGTAATTGCGGAAAATCGTGTAATTTCTCAAACCAAAGGGCTAACTCTTCCAAACTGACATTTTCCAGATTGGCATAAAAACTTTGCAGTTCTCTGCTAGAAAGAAGCACGCGCTTCAAGAGGAGGAACTCCTCGATATTGAGGTCTGCTCCCATCTCCAACCGCTTGCAGACTCCTGCAATTTCCTTAGTTGCGAGAATAGTAAAATGCGGTTGCTCTACGAAAAGAGCCTGCATCTCCTTCATCTCAGCAAAAGCCTGTTTGATTTTATCTGCTTTAGCAGTCGGAGCCAGCTGTCTCAATTGCTCCAAGCCCTGCTCGGTCAACAAATGGGGCTCAAACAAGGCCTTGACCTTATTAAATTCTAATGTTTCTAATATTTTCTTATTCATCTTTATTTCCTTATCTTTGAATGTCTAGGTGTGATAGCTTTTTACATTCTAATAGATTCGAGTCAAATCTGTAAACAAAGGGCTAGGAAAACTCCTGCCCTTTTTATCCGATTAAATTTGTCACCCAGATTTGTTTGAGCCAACTGGTTGTTACTGGTATGCTCTGGATGATGTGTTTTGCGACGATACTCTTTTCAAGAGGATTTTGTATAGCTGCCATGGGGATGGTCGCCAAGATGGTCAAGGCCACTTGCAAGACAAATAAGGTCACCAACATGGACAAGATACCTGCTGAAACTTGGAACAACTTACCACCCAATTTTTTACTAGGAATCAAGTGTAAGAGGAGACCAAGCAAACGACCGATGCTATAGACAATCCCAAATACAAGCAAGAAGCCGATCCCTGCATAAAAGACCTTATCCAACTGAAAGAGTTGATCCGATGGGAAAAAGAAAGTTCCCTGACCTTCCTGCGGATTTGCATAAGGGAGCAGCAAATGAAACTGCTCGCCAAGCCCCTTGTAAAACTGACCAGCCATAAAAGCAGATGCCAGTGCTGAAATCAGGTAATAAACCTGTAAGAGCAGGCCTCTCCGATAGCCGATATAAAATCCCCAAGCCAAGACCAATAGAAGAAGGAGCGAAATCATAAGGAGTCCTCAATCTTGCTCTGTTCTTGCTTGCAAGTCACAAGCTTGTGGCGGAGTTCTTCTATCTCTTGCTCCTTATCGTCAAATTCAATCTCACGGCTGAGCTGAGTTGATAAACAGTTGACTGCCAACAAAAGAGCGATGGTTTCATCGTCTGCACTAGGCATTTGTTCTTTAATTGCTTGGTATTTTTCTGTCGCAACCTTGGCGATTTCCTCCATAAAAAGGTTATCATGCTCGCTTGTCAAGGTTAATGATTTTTTCCCGAATGTAAATTTGAATCGATTTAGATTTGCCATAAAATTCACCTCACGATATTATACCAAAATTCGCTAATTTTGTCAGTTTTTACAAATTTGCCTGCTTTTATGGTACAATAGAAACTATGGCAAGTATAACACTCACACCAAGTGAAAAGAAGATTCAGGCTTTTCTTGAACACTATCAAAGCAGTCTAGCTCCCAGCAAGAATCCCTATATTCGCTACTTTTTGCGACTACCTCAAGCAACGGTTTCTATCTATACTTCTGGAAAGGTCTTGCTTCAGGGTGAGGGAGCCGAGAAATACGCTCGTTTCTTTGGCTATCAAATGGTAGAGGAAAACAGGGGACAAAATTTCCCTTTGATTGGGACAGATGAGGTTGGAAATGGTTCCTACTTTGGTGGACTTGCAGTTGTGGCTTCCTTTGTCACACCTGACCAGCATGCTTTCTTGCGAAAACTCGGTGTGGGGGATTCTAAAACTCTGACCGACCAAAAGATTCGTCAGATTGCCCCTATCCTCAAGGACAAAATCCAGCACCAGGCACTGCTTCTCTCACCAAGCAAGTACAACGAGGTCATCGGAGACCGCTACAATGCTGTTTCGGTTAAGGTTGCCCTCCATAACCAGGCTATCTATCTCCTTCTTCAAAAAGGCGTTCAACCTGAGAAAATTGTGATTGATGCCTTTACCAGTGCTAAAAATTATGACAAGTACTTGGCACAAGAGGCCAATCGTTTCAGCAATCCTATCAGCTTAGAAGAAAAGGCTGAGGGCGAATACTTGGCTGTCGCAGTTTCTTCTATCATTGCGCGTGATCTCTTTCTGGAAAATCTAGAAAATCTAGGACGAGAACTGGGTTATCAACTTCCAAGTGGAGCTGGAACAGCTTCTGATAAGGTAGCTAGCCAGATTTTACAAGCCTATGGTATGCAGGGACTCAACTTCTGCGCCAAATTGCACTTTAAAAATACTGAAAAAGCGAAAAAACGCTTAGAAAGGTAAGTTATGAATTCATTTAAAAATTTCCTAAAAGAGTGGGGATTATTCCTCCTGATTCTGTCATTACTAGCTTTAAGTCGTATCTTTTTTTGGAGTAATGTCCGCGTAGAAGGACACTCCATGGATCCTACCCTAGCGGATGGCGAAATTCTCTTTGTCGTTAAGCACCTCCCTATTGACCGTTTTGATATCGTGGTGGCCCATGAGGAAGATGGCAATAAGGACATCGTCAAGCGCGTCATCGGAATGCCTGGCGATACCATCCGTTACGAAAATGATAAACTTTACATCAATGACAAAGAGACAGATGAACCTTATCTAGCTAACTATATCAAACGCTTCAAGGATGACAAACTCCAAAGCACCTACTCAGGCAAGGGATTTGAAGGAAATAAAGGAACTTTCTTTAGAAGTATCGCTCAAAAAGCTCAAGCCTTCACAGTTGATGTCAACTACAACACCAACTTTAGCTTTACAGTTCCAGAAGGAGAATACCTTCTCCTCGGAGACGACCGCTTGGTTTCGAGCGACAGCCGCCACGTAGGTACCTTCAAAGCAAAAGATATCACAGGGGAAGCTAAATTCCGCTTCTGGCCAATCACCCGTATCGGAACATTTTAAGAGACCTAAGAGGCCGAGAATCAGCAATCTCAGCCTCTTCTTCTATCGTGAGAAGATGATTATTCACTACCCAGTTTGATTAAGATAGAAACAAAGTTATACTCAATGAAAATCAAAGAGCAAACTAGGAAGCTAGCCGCAGGCTGCTCAAAACAGTGTTTTGAGGTTGCAAATAGAGCTGACGTGGTTTGAAGAGATTTTCGAAGAGTATTAACTCTCACCTATTCATGCAAAGGAATTTTATGGAAGTTTATTTTTCAGGAACCATTGAACGGATTATTTTTGAAAATCCCAGCAATTTTTATCGCATCCTCCTCCTAGAAATCGACGATACGGACGCAGAGGATTTTGATGATTTTGAAATCATTGTCACAGGAACCATGGCTGATGTAATTGAGGGCGAAGACTATACTTTTTGGGGGCAAATTGTCCAGCACTCCAAGTATGGAGAACAACTGCAAATCAGTCGTTATGATCGCGCAAAACCAACTAGTAAGGGCTTGGTCAAGTACTTTTCAAGTAGCCATTTCAAGGGGATTGGTCTCAAGACAGCTCAGAAAATCGTAGATACCTATGGCGACAATACCATTGACGAAATTCTGCAACACCCAGAAAAGCTAGAAGGCATCTCAGGGCTCTCTGCCAAAAATCGCGAGGCTTTCGTCTCCACTCTCCGTCTCAACTACGGAACGGAGATGGTTTTGTCCAAACTAGCCAACTACGGCATTCCCAACAAACTAGCCTTTCAGATTCAAGACTTTTACAAGGAAGAAACCCTTGATGTGGTTGAAAATTATCCCTACCAGCTGGTTGAGGATATCAAGGGTTTGGGCTTTACCATTGCTGACCAACTAGCTGAGGAACTAGGCATCGAAAGTCAGGCTCCTGAACGCTTCCGCGCCGGTCTAGTTCACAGTCTTTTTCAGGCCTGTATGGAAACAGGGGACACCTATGTTGAAGCACGGGATTTGCTGGAACAAACCCTTACTCTCCTTGAGTCTTCCCGTCCCGTGGAACTAGACCCCAGCCAAGTTGCCCAAGAGCTCTCCTACCTGATCGAAGAAGACAAGGTTCAGCAGATTGATACCAAGATCTTTGACAACAGCCTCTTTTTCGCTGAGGAAGGTATCCGCAGTCACTTGATTCGTATCCTTGAAAAAGGAAAACAGAAGAGCCAAGATTTAGAAACCATTCAAAAACATATCGCTACTGTCGAAGAAGATCTGGAGATTGAGTATGATAGTATTCAAAAACAAGCTATCTGTGATGCTATCCAGAATAAGGTCTTTATCCTGACAGGTGGACCTGGTACTGGTAAGACAACTGTTATCAATGGGATTATCGCTGTTTACGCCCTTTTAGAAGGACTTGACCTCAGGAAAAAAAGCAACCTACCTATTCTTCTTGCTGCTCCAACTGGACGAGCTGCTCGTCGCATGAATGAATTGACAGGCTTGCCTAGCGCGACCGTACACCGTCATTTAGGAATGACAGGGGACGATGATACCAGTCATCTGGAAGATTATCTGGATGCCGACTTTATCATCGTAGATGAATTTTCCATGGTGGATACTTGGCTGGCCAATCAACTCTTCTCCAACATCTCTTCTAACAGTAAAATCCTCATCGTGGGTGACAGTGATCAGCTACCTTCTGTCAGTCCTGGACAGGTTCTAGCGGACCTCCTTCATATTCCCTTGATTCCTCAGACTCGCTTGGAAAAAATTTACCGGCAAAGCGAAGAATCAACCATCGTCACCCTAGCTAGTCAGATTAGACAGGGCATCTTGCCAGCCGATCTCACCCAGAAAAAAGCTGACCGTTCCTACTTTGAAATTGCTAGTGGCCATATTCCAGCGACGATTGAAAAAATCTTAGGCGCTGCTCTCAGAAGCGGTATCCCTGCTCGTGATATTCAGGTTCTGGCCCCCATGTACCGAGGGACGGCAGGGATTGATGCCATCAACCAACTCATGCAAGATCTGCTCAATCCACCACAAAAAGACCAACTTAGTTTTGAAGCTCCCCAGTGCCACTATCGCAAGGGAGACAAGGTCATTCATTTGGTCAACGATGCTGAAATCAATGTCTTTAACGGAGATTTGGGAGCTATCATAGATCTGATCCCTGGTAAATACACCGAGTCGAAACAAGACGAGATTGTCATTGATTTTGATGGCAATGAGGTCTCTTACCCACGTAACGAATGGTACAAGATTCGCCTGGCCTATGCCATGAGCATCCATAAATCACAGGGAAGTGAGTTCCCTGTTGTCATCCTACCGATTACCAGTGCTAGTAGGCGTATGCTGGAGCGCAATCTCATCTACACAGCCATTACACGCGCCAAAAGCAAGCTTATCTTACTAGGTGAATTGCAGGCCTTTGATTATGCTACCCAGCACATCGGAACTGCCCGAAAGACCTATCTGATTGAACGCTTCAGTGATTTATTGGAGAATATTGAAGAAAAGCAACCAGTTGTCTCTGAAACAGTCACATCAAGTAACTCTGAACAATCCTACATCCTAACCGAAGAAAACTGGACCAGTATTCCAGCTATGATTGGGATTACAGACGCAGACCTCAGAGAGATTTTTGGAAAATAGTGCATAAGAAAACCCACCTAATCAGGTGGGTTTTTTGTTTATTAAGATTATTTAACTGTTGCTGTGCTTGTAATCAATTCAACAGCTTTTTTGATTGTGATGTCGTGTTTCAACATATCAGCTGAAAGCAAGCTTTGTACTTGTGCCACTTCCATGTTGTAGTCTGCAGCCAATTGCTCGATTTCTTTTTGGATTTCTTCTTCTGAAGCATCAAATCCTTCAGCTTTGGCAACTGCTTCGATAACAAGGTTAGTCTTAGTACGTGACTCAGCTTCTGCTTGGTATTGGTTGTGAAGGTCTTCTTGAGTAGTTCCAGTGATTTGGAAGTACATGTCAGGATTGATACCTTGACGTTGCAAGTTTCCAAGGAATTCGTTTACTGAGCGGTGAACTTCTTCGTGAATCATTTCTTCTGGAAGTTCTACGATTTCAGCGTTTTCTACAGCTTTATCGATTGCTGCACCTTCAACTGCATCTTTGTAAGCTTCTTCTTTAGCAGCAGCCAATTCCTTGCGGTATTTTTCTTTCAATTCAGCAAGTGTTTCAACTTCTTCGTCGATGTCTTTTGCAAGCTCATCATCAAGAGCTGGAACTTCTTTAGCTTTTACTTCGTGGATAGTTGTTACGAATTTAGCTTCTTTACCTGCAAGGTCTTCTGCTTGGTAGTCTTCTGGGAATGTTACAACTACATCAACAGTTTCGCCAGCTGAGTGACCTACCAATTGGTCTTCAAAACCAGGGATGAATTGACCTGAACCAAGTCCAAGTGAGAAGTTTTCACCTTTTCCGCCATCAAATTCAACACCATCGATAGAACCAACAAAGTCAATAACAACAGTATCGCCGTTTTCAGCAGCAGCTTCCTTGATAACCAATTCAGCCAGGTTGTTGCGTTCGCGTTCGATACGCTCTTCAACATCAGCGTCAGTTACTTCTTTTTCTACATCAACTGATACTTCAAGGTTTTTGTAGTCACCCAATTTTACTTCAGGTTTTGTAACGACTTCAGCAGTGATAACCCAGTCTTGACCTTTTTCCATTGAAGTTACGTCAATTTTTGGTTGGGCAACCACTTCAAGACCAGCTTCTTTTACAGCTGCTTCATAAGCGTTTGGCAAAAGAGCGTTCATAACGTCTTGGTAAAGTGATTCTTCACCAAATTTTTTATCGAAGATAGGACGTGGAAGGTGACCTTTACGGAAACCTGGAACATTAAGAGATTTCTTCACTGACTTGAAGACACGGTCCAATTCTGGTTTGATTTGGTCTTGAGAGATAGTGAAAGTCAAGACACCACGGTTTGTTTCTTTGTTTTCAAATGATACAGACATTCTGTCATTTCTCCTTAAAATTTTTTAAATACAGTCTATTATAACATTTTCTATAAATAAAATCTAGACTAATGCAGCCAATTATAGACAACAAGCCTTTTTGCTAACTAAATGAAAGTTCTATAATGAAGTTAGTCACCCAGCCCTCCTAAAAATTAGATGTTTTAACTAGCTGATAGCTAGCCCTCTATTTCATTTGATAAGAGGCTTGATGCTGTTAGGCTGACAAGCCAAGGCTAAGATTAGCCTTGGTTTAGCTGACAAAACTGCTTCAAGGGTTCCTCTTGTCAAATGAAAGCAAAATAATTGCCCTCAATCTCACCATTTTTTTTGGGACATAATCACTTTCGATTGACAGTTTGTTCTACACTTTCAAGGATGGAATAGACAGCAAAAAGAACCCTGCTTTTCTGAAAAAGAGGTCTCCTTGCTAAGTTTAATTTACATAAATAGCCAGTGTTTGATAGGGTTTTAGTAGAATTTTCTCAGACACTTCTGCATCTTCATAGTTTGAAATCAAAATCTGTCCATTTTGGTAGACTGCTGGCAAGTCGATTTCCACTTCTTTAGCATAAAAGTTATTGAGCACTAGTAACTTTTGTTCCTCAAACTGGCGTTCAAAAGCGTAGACTTGTTTGCTATCTTCAAAGGCTGGTTTGTAACTTCCTTCTGAAATGATTGGCATTTCCTTACGCAGTCGAATCAAGTCTTGATAGAAGGTAAAAATCGGACCCTGGATTTCATTTTCTACATTGATGTCTTTATAGGATTTACCAGCTTTCAACCAAGGAGTGCCTGTTGAAAATCCTGCATTTTCCGAAGCATCCCACTGCATGGGAATGCGTGAATTATCACGCGACTTAGCTTGAATAATCTGGAAGGCTTCTTGCTGACTCTTTCCTTCTTCTAGGAGCATCTGATAGGCATTAAGCGATTCGACATCCACGTAATCAGCCATAGAATCATAGTCTGGGTCAATCATCCCGATTTCCTCACCCATGTAGATATAAGGTGTCCCACGTGACAGGTGAATGCTGGCTGCTAGCATAGTGGCTCCTTCCTTGAGGAAGTTTTGAATATCGACAAAACGGTTCAAGGCACGTGGTTGATCGTGATTGTTCCAAAAGAGGGCACTCCAACCGTCTTTATCACTCATTTCCTTACCCCAACTATGGTAAAGACTCTTCAACTCTTCAAAATCAAAGGGAGCCAAGGTCCACTTTTGTCCATCCTTATAGTCCACCTTGAGGTGATGAAAATTAAAGGTCATGGATAATTCCTGACGATCAGGCGACGAATAGAGGACACAGTTGTCCATGGTGGTAGAAGACATTTCCCCAACTGTCATAAAGCTATCGTCAGATCCAAAAGTGGCTTGGTTCATCATACGCAAATAGTTATGAACGATGGGTTTGTCTGTATAAGCTGGCTTCCCTTCATTTTCAGGACAGTCCACTGAAACCTCGTCCTTACCGATCAAATTGATCACATCAAATCGAAAACCTTTGACACCCTTGTCGCGCCAGAAATTAACAACCTTGAAAAGCTCCTTACGGACATTGGGATTGCGCCAGTTAAGGTCAGCCTGGGTCTCATCAAATAGGTGAAGATAGTATTTCCCAGTATCCCCGAAAGGCGCCCATGCAGAACCACCAAACTTAGACTGCCAATCTGTTGGTTGGTCTTGGATGAAGAAAAAGTCTTCATAATACTTATCACCAGCTAGGGCTTTCTGAAACCATTCATGCTCTGTCGAACAATGATTAAGTACCATGTCCAGCATAAAGTCAATCTTGTGCTCTTTACCGACACACACCATTTCCTCAAAATCAGCCATATCACCAAAAAGAGGATCCACTGCCATATAATCTGAAATATCGTAACCATTATCCCGTTGAGGGCTTGGATAGAATGGATTGAGCCAGACCATATCCACACCTAGTTTGGCTAAATAGGGAATTTTTTCGATAATCCCACGGAAATCCCCAATACCGTTTTCAGTGGTGTCTTTGTAAGATTTTGGATAGATTTGATAGGCTACTTTTCCTTTATCAAGTGTCATCTGTTTCTCCTTTTCTGATAAAAGGGAGGAAGCAGTCTTCCGTCCCTATTTGTGCTATTTCAATTATACTCAATGAAAATCAAAGAACAAACTAGGAAGCTAGCCACAGGTTGCTCAAAACACTATTTTGAGGTTGCAGATAGAGCTGACGTGGTTTGAAGAGATTTTCGAAGAGTATAAAACAAAAAACCGCCTAGATAATACCTAAACGGGTACTTGAAATAACCTAACAAGTTACAACTTAGCTAGTCCATTTAGATATTCATCTATATGGACCACAATCAAAAATCTTAGCCACATAGATACAAACAAATTGCTTGAACTGTTTGCATCCATGGTGACATGTCTACAAACACTATCTAAAGTAGCTAAAGTAAAAGTTTTGATTCATCGTTACAGCTTGTCTCTTATTCATTTCTTTTTCTGCTTTCTTTTTTGATGTTTCCTATCTTACCACCTTTTTCATTAGCTGTCAAGAATATTTCAGAATATTTTAAAATTTTTCGAAAATTCTTTCAGTACGCTTTCAAAGATTTTCAAATCAGTCCAACAAAAAAAGGTTTATAATTTCGGCTCTATAATATTTGTAGTGGGTAAATCCCCTATAGATATTATGGAGCCTATTTTGTGTAGAAAAAAAGTCCCATATCATCTATAATGAAAAGCGACAAAATAACTCATTAGAAAGAATCATATGGAACAATTACATTTTATCACAAAACTACTCGATATCAAAGACCCTAATATCCAGATTCTAGACATCATCAATAAGGATACACACAAGGAAATCATCGCCAAACTGGACTACGACGCCCCATCTTGCCCTGAGTGCGGAAGTCAAATGAAGAAATATGACTTTCAAAAACCTTCTAAAATTCCTTATCTTGAAACGACTGGTATGCCTACTAGAATTCT
>NZ_VMKV01000098.1:0-6898 GCF_013276335.1 Streptococcus sp. 2100
GACTGACGAAGTCAGTTACCTATACCTACGGCAAGGTGACGTTGACGTGGTTTAAATTTGACTTTCGAAGAGTATTACTCTCTCTTGTCACTGCTTTCTATTCTACCATAAAGTCCAGCCTTTGAAGAACTTTTACTAGAATACAAGGCTTCTGTCTCTATTTACCATCTTAAGCATCAAAAAAGAGGGAAGCTCCCTCTTTTACAAATTCAATGCTGCTAGGGTATCCAAATACTGGTTGTTGATGACCGCCAAAATATAGGTATCTGCCTTCAAGAGGTCATCTGGTCCAAATTCAACATCCAATGGGGAATTTTCCTGCTCTCGGAAGCCCAAAATATTCAGATTATATTTGTCACGGAGGTCTAATTTACTCAGACTTTGACCTGCCCAAGACTGAGGAATTTTCATCTCCACAATAGAGACATTTTTATCCAACTGAAAGACACCAACACTATTATGGAAAAGAATGGTATGTGCTAGAGACTGCCCCATTTCATACTCTGGCGAGACAACCGAGTCAGCTCCAATCTTTTCTAGCACTTTCTTAGCAGTCTGACTTTTGACCTTAGCAA
The DNA here is from genome assembly GCF_013276335.1 of Streptococcus sp. 2100. NCBI lineage: Bacteria > Bacillati > Bacillota > Bacilli > Lactobacillales > Streptococcaceae > Streptococcus > Streptococcus sp. 2100. Next base: position 576 of record NZ_VMKV01000098.1, read on the forward strand.
TAACAGTCGGTACCCCCAAACTCTTACAGTGCATAACCGCAAGCACACTCGACTCCAGATTTCCACCTGTCGCGACGACAACGGTATCGCAGGTATCAATCCCTGCTGATCTCAATAATTCTTCATCTGTGATGTCACCAATCACTCCACGCGCCAAAACTGGCTCAAACTGATTGATGCGCTCTGCGTGGTCATCAATAGCGATAATATTCATATCCTGCTTGGCTAGGGCAGCTAGGACACTGCTCCCAAAAATTCCCAATCCTAAAATTCCAATCGTACGATCTGACATTCTCTTTCCTTTCTTAACCAATACTAATATCTGCTTTCATATAGTGAATCATATCTTTCTTTTCTGGATGGTAATCTGCCAAGCTAACAAACAAGGTCAAGGGACCAATTCGTCCCATAAACATAAGTGGCATGATAACACTGAGAGCCAATTTCCCAAGATCAGAAGTCAAATTTGCCGTTACACCAACTGTACTAAGAGCTGAAATGGTTTCAAATATGAGGTGGATAAAGGGAGGATTGCCTTTGGCTGTCATCCCTAGCAGAATCAATCCTACCAAGAAGCTCATCAAAAAGATAATAAAGACACTAAAGGATTTTTGAACCGTTCGCGGCGCAATCGTTCGTCTCGCAACATTGGCATGAGGCAAGCCCAAAAGCTCACTTCGCGCAAAGACCAAGAGGACAAAAAATGTCGTAATCTTGAGCCCCCCAGCCGTTCCCCCAGGTGCCCCACCTAGAAACATCTGTAAGATATAAATCAAAAGAGTCACAGGATGAGCCTGAGTATAATCTATCGTAGAAAAGCCTGCTGTTCGCATCGTCACTGTTTGAAAAAAGCTAACTAAAACCTTATCGGCAACAGGGAGATTGCCAATCGTTCCAGCATTGTTCCACTCAAGAAAGAGAGTAGTTGCCGTTCCAAATAACAACAAACCTAGAGTCAATAATAGTACAAGCTTCGTATGAAAGTGCAGGCGCCCTTTTTTCTTTCTTCCTACATGACCAGCCAAATCAAACCAGACCATAAAGCCAAAACCACCTGTAATAATTAAGCCTGCAATCACCAGATTGACCAGTAAATCGGTCTGAAAAGCAAATAAACTGGTGCTCCCCAAATTATCAAAACCTGCATTACAGAAGGCGGATATAGCTAGAAAAATGGAACTAAAAAGACCGCGCCCCCAGCCAAGTTGTGGAACAAAACGAAAACTGAGGAATAGAGCTCCCAAACCCTCAACTAGAAAAGTTGTGAGAAAAATAGAATGGACAAACTTTCTCAAAGATCGAGTTTCTCCATAACTAAAACTATCCTGAATAGTTGCACGGCTACGAAGACTAAGCTTTTGCTTGCTCTGGATATAGAAAACTCCAATAAAGGTCATGAGTCCTAGACCACCGATCTGAATCAAGAGCAAACAGATTATTTGACCCCAGATATTATATGTGTGAGCTACTGGAAGGGTTGAAAGACCTGTCACACAGACTGCAGAGACAGCAGTGAAAAGATGATCAAAATAAGTCGCTCGTGAGCTTTCAACTTGGACAAAGGGCAAGCTCAAAAGAAGAGAGCCTAGTAAAATGACCAAGGCAAAACTCAAAAAAATACGACGGGCTGGCGATAAACGAGATAAGCCTAGCTCTATTTTTTCCTTAGATAATTTGAATAACATGTTTCCATTGTACCATAAAACAAAAGAAATATCTCAAATAGGAATGGACAAAACATCGCGTACGCTTATCCTAAAAAAGAGGTTATCCAAACTCGTCCATTTCTAGAAACGTCTAAAAACTACCGACTTCCTATTTTATTCGGCAAAAAATAATCATCAATCAAGCTTTTAAAGTTCTCCTTCACTAAGATAAGAAACTGCCGAGAAAAGCGACTAAAGTTGCACAACACTTGCTAAACTCAGTTCTAACGCCTTCTCAAAAGCTTCCGATCCCCAGTCACGACTATCGTACTGGTCCAAGTCTGCTAAGGAATCAGCTGTGAACAACAATTCTCCCCAGAGAACCCCTCGCAGTTGGGCTACTGCCACAAGCGCAGAACACTCCATCTCCACAACAGCACAGCCCTCTTCCTTACGATAAGCCACCTTTTCAGCCGTTTCTCGGTAAAAACCGTCTGTCGTCCAGGTCAGGACTTCTTCATAGGGAATCCCTCTGACTTCCAAAACTTGCTCAATGGCAGCAATAGCCTCTGGCTGCATTTCCATATAACGAGAAGGTGCCACATAGTGGTAACTGGCTCCTTCATCTCGCAGAGCGCGAACAGGGACTAGAAAGGCATTTTCCTCTATATCGGCTAGCACACCACAGGTACCTGTGGAAATAATCTGCTCCACACCATAGCCAATCAACCAATCCATAAACTGGGCTGCTGGAGCTGAACCAACAGGAGCCTGAGCCAGACAAATCTCCTCGCCTTTGTAGTTCACGACATAGACTGGATAGGTCTTGGTGGCTGAAACGAATTCGCCGACACAGTCCGCCCCTACTTCCCTCGCATAGCGGTCAATCTCTTCACCTAAAAATGCATAGACACATTTCTTGGGCAAGTGCAAGTCCAGCCCCTCGTGATTGGGCATGATAACCGCCTGAGGATTATCATCAAACTCTAAAATGGGAATCGCATGTTTCTGAATCATAACCCACCTCCTCTAATTTTGTACTATTGTATCAAAAACTGACAAAGTGTCAAGGAGGAAGCTGATGAACTGAGGAAAAGCTAATACTAGAATAAAAACCACTTTCTACAATTGATGCTCTGATTTTCATCACATCCTGTCTATCGAGCTAAGCAAATACGAGTCACAATTCCATCTGAGTCTGTGATTTCCAATTGGCTCGATGTCATCCATTTGATTGGTGCGTCAACTTCTTGTGCTCGTTGGGCAATCGTTAACAGTTCTTCTTTATGTGCGACTTCGATGACATAGTAGGCTAAACCTGGTAAGCCTTGCTTACGCGAATCCAGACCTTTTCCTCCCCATTCGTTAACTGCTAAATGATGATGGTAATCTCCAGCCGCAATCCAACTAGCGCTAGGCACACTGAATTTATCCTCTAGCCCTAACACCTTTTGATAAAACTGGCTGGACTTTCGACTATCCTTGACGGAAAGATGAATATGCCCCATTCTCGTACCTTCTGTCAAGATAAAGGGCTCTACTCTTTCCCCCAACTCATAAATGTCCTGCGCCGCAAGAGCCTCCGTCACTCCGATAATGCGTCCATCTTCTCGAATATCCCATGTGGAAACCGGCTTATCTCGATAGAGTTCAATGCCATTTCCCTCCAAATCTTCCAAGTAAATAGCTTCACTGTAACCATGGTCTGCACCGCCGACAAGAGGAATCTGTAAATCTGTCAGGTGTTTCAAGACATCAGCCAAAGCCTTGCGTGTGGGCAAGAGAATGGCCAAATGGTAAAGACCACAATGTTCCCTCACTTCTCCGCTCTCTTGTGCTTGAATCAGCTGTACCAAGACTTTTCCACCAAGGCCTAGAATGGACTCTGTCTCAGTTTGAGATAAGATTTCTAAACCAATAACTTGCTGATAAAAGGCTGTTTGACTGGCCAAATCCTTTACATTTAAAACTGTCTCTGCCAAATAAATGTGACTCTTGTATTCATAGGTCATAAATGGTCCTCTTTTCTCGTTGTAATTATTACAACTATTGTATAATTTCCATCAAGAAAGTCAAGCCAGATAACTCAAAAATAACACCATTTCAGGATAATATAAAGTAAATCATTTCATAATAAAACGCATATTATCAAACTTTTCATCACCTGACAATATGCGTTATTTTAATTTTAAAGACTTTTTGACCAGCTTTTTTATTTCACAACAAGTTCATAACGTGTCTTACTGGTGAAGGTTTGACCAGCTTTAAGAATGACTTGGTCTTTGAGGTCGCTGTGAATGGCATCTGGTAAAGCTTGCGCTTCAAGGGCAATCCCATTGTGCTGCACCATTGGCTGACCAGCCACAAGTACACTCTCATCCACAAAGTTTGCTGTGTAGACCACAAAGCAAGGAGTTTCTGTCTTGAAAAGCAGGAAGCGACCTGAATTTTGGTCATAAAGGAATCCAGCATTGTCATGGCCTACAGGAAGGGCAAATGGGTGATCCAAACCTGATGCCAGCTGGATTTGCTCATCTTCTTCTGCAAAGATATCCTTCAACAAGGCACCATTGTAGATGTGTTTGACCACATCACGGTTGGCTTCTGGAGTTTTGGCAGGAACACCATCGGGAGCGATTGGGTAAATACCCTCTGTATTTAGTTGGAAGACATGACGGTCAATCGTCTGCGTGAAATCACCAGACAAGTTGAAATAGCTGTGGTTGGTTGGATTGACCAGCGTATCCTGATCGGTCGTCACCTTGTAGCTGATTTTATAGGCACCAGTTTCTTCCAAGTGATAACTGATCCAAATCTTGAGATTTCCAGGGAACCCTCCTGTCCCATCTGTACGCTCTGTGTAGAGAGTCAAGCCATGATCGCTTACTTCTTCAACTTCAAACAAGCTGGAATCCCAACCAGTTGAACCACTGTGATTACAGTTGCTAGCATTATTAACCTCAAGGTCATAGGTCTTACCATTGAGCTCAAAGGTCGCACCTGCAATACGACCCGCTACAGGACCTACACTTGCTCCATGCTTGGGACTATTGCCTACATAACTATCAAAGTCATCAAATCCCAAGATAACATTGGCAAAATTTCCAGCCTTGTCAGGTGCGACATAGCGCAAGATGGTCGCACCATAAGTCATAACCTCAAGTTGGTAGCCACCGTCTGTCTCAAATCGATAGGCCAAGACATCCTCGCCCTCAACATTTCCAAATACACGCTCTGTGTATGCTTTCATTCTGTTCTCCTTTTACTATTTCTCTCAAGCAAACAAACCATAGAAAGCGTACTGACAATCTATGGTTTATCTGATAATTTACAAATCCTCTTGTCAAGAATTCATAAACACTGTCTTACTTTTGATATTCGTGAATTATGACACCTTGTACTACACGGTTTACTGTACCTGTAGGAGACGGTGTATCTGGTTTATTTTCTACCTTGAGTGAAGTCAATAGGGCAAAGAGTTGGGCATAAACGATGTAAGGGAAGACACGGTAAATATCATTCAAGACACCGCCACAACCAAGGGCCACTTCTTTGACATTTTCAAGACCAAAAGCTTGATCACTCAAAAGCACAACACGACGAGCAATCTGGTCACCAGCAACTTCACGAACCAAGTCCAAGTCGTACTTACGAGTGTAGTCTGTCGTTGTACCAAAGACCAAAACAACTGTATTTTCGTTGATAAGAGATTTTGGACCGTGACGGAAGCCAACTGGGCTTTCATACATGGTCGCAACTTGACCAGCAGTTAATTCCAAAATCTTGAGCTGAGCTTCATGAGCAAGTCCAAAGAAAGGACCAGCGCCTAGATAGATGACACGGTTAAAGTCTAAATCAACGAGCTCTTTGACATCTTCTGCCTTGTCTAAAACTTTACGGGCAAGACTAGATACAACTTCAAAACGTTCAGACTTAACAGCAAATTCTGTAGGATCAAAGACCAAGAGAGCTGTCAACATCATAGACGTAAAGCTAGAAGTCATGGCAAATCCAGCATCATTAGAGACAGCTGGTTGCAAGAGCAAGAGATTACGGTCATCACCGTGAGCTTGAAGAGCCAATTTACCATCTGCTGCACAAGTAATCGTCACTTGATAAAGCTCATCCACCAAGGATTTGGCCAAATCAACAGTCGCCACACTTTCAGGCGAGTTCCCACTACGAGCAAAAGACACAAGGACAGTTGCCACATCTTTTTTCAAATAGGTTGCTGGATTGGCAACGATATCTGTTGTCGCAATAGCATTGAAATTCCATTTGCGTTCGTCATAGACTTCCTTAAAGTAAGGTAGCAAGGTATCTCCCACATAAGCAGAAGTCCCAGCACCTGTCAAGATAACCTTAATATAGTCATGTTTATCAGCGATTTCTTGTAGGAAGGCTGCAATTTCTTCACGTTTTGCTTGGTAAAATTCAAAAGCTTCTCTCCATACATCAGGCTGTTGGTAGATTTCACGCGTAGTGATTTCTGCACCCAATTCGAGCAAGTCTTCTTTTGTATAATGTAGCATTGAGTTCCTCTTTTTCTATTAAATATGGGAATGGGAGTAAGCTCCATTCCCATGTATATTTTATATAAAATGCTCTAACGATTTTCACGTTGTCACATGAATTGAATCGAGTTCCAACTAAAATCTGTAGGAAACTAGCCGCAGG
>NZ_VMKV01000099.1:0-566 GCF_013276335.1 Streptococcus sp. 2100
AAGTTTGCTGATGGAAGTATAAAAGAGTTTAAACATAATATACCTAAAGGATGGGCCATAGTTTATTTACCAGACATTTGTGCATTAGAGGACGGCTCAATAAAAAGAGGTCCTTTTGGTAGTTCTATAACAAAGTCAATGTTTGTTCCGAAAGGAGAACATACATATAAGGTTTATGAACAAGGTAATGCTATAAGAAAAACTATAGATTATGGAGACTATTGGTTAAAAGAGAGTGATTATATACGTTTAAAAAATTTTTCAATAAAAGCAGGAGATATTTTAATATCTTGTGCAGGTACTATTGGAGAAATCTTTCAAATACCTTCAAATTATTATAATGGAGTTATAAATCAAGCATTATTAAAACTTACGTTAAACTCAGATATAATAGATTCACAGTATTTTAAATGGATGTTTACGAGTTTGATTAATACACTAAAAGAGCATTCTATAGGTTCAGCGATAAAAAATTTAGCTTCAATAAAATTTTTAAAATATGAAGTTCCTATGTTATTGCCTCCACTATCCGAACAACAACGAATAGTAGAAGCAATCGAATCAGC